>JANMME010000105.1:0-6555 GCA_031373015.1 Saprospiraceae bacterium | reverse complement strand
GCCGTTTTCCCGGCTGCTTCGGTGGGTTGGCGTGTGAGCGAAGAAAGTTTTTTGAAAGACAACAAGATCGTTTCCAACTTGAAAATCCGCGCTGCCTGGGGGCAGACCGGCAATCAGGATATTCTGAACGATGCCCGCTTTGGTTTGTATCAAGCTGTGTATGCGCCAGCCAGCAACATCCTGCCTTGGGATAACGGCTGCGCCCAAACACCGTGCCCAGACGCGGCAACCTCGTATGATATTGGGAACAACGACTCAGGTATTCTTCCTTCTGGCTTTTTGGCTACACAAACAGGCAACGACAAACTGCGCTGGGAAACGACCACCGAAGCCAACTTCGGTCTTGATTTTGGCCTGTTGAACAACAAGATTACCGGCACTCTGGAAGTATTCACGCGCGAAACGGAAGATATTCTGGTCAAGCCAAAACAAATTGGCGCCTTTGGCGACGGCGCAAGCCAATGGGTGAATGGCGCGAGCATGGAGACAAAAGGCTGGGAGCTTTCTCTGGACTATACCTCGCCACCTGCTGGTGACTTCCGTTATTCGGTGGGTACGGTGCTGTCGCACTACAACTCCATCATAACGGCCCTTCCTGAGAACTTGCTGGCCTCCTATGCGGGCAATGCACGGCAAAATATTATCGGCCAGGCACCCAATGCTTTCTTCGGCTACCACACCGATGGCATTTTCCAAAACCAGGCGGAAGTAGATGCCCATGCTGATCAAGTGGGCAAGCGTGTGGGCGCTTTACGCTACGTAGATCTGAACGGTGATGGAGTCATCAGCGACCTCGACCAAGAATATGGCGAGGGCAATGGCGTCCCAAAAATGGAATTGGGCTTGAACCTTTCGGTGCAATGGAGAAATTTTGACGCCAGTCTTTTCACCTGGGGCGCATTGGGCAGAAAAGTAACGCCCGATGTTTATCGCATGGAGCTAGGCTCGCTTGACAATGGTGAGAATGGCGGCGTGGCGCAATTGGATGCATGGTCGCCCACCAACACGGACAGCTATATTCCTGCCGCTTCCAACAGCAACCGCCCGTTTGGTTTTTCGCTTGACTATAATGTGCGCAATGGGAATTACCTCTCTTTCCGCCAAGCCATGGTTGGTTACACGTTCCCAAAATCAAAACTTGGCAGACAAATGTCAAATCTCCGCGTGTACCTCAGCGGCGAGAACCTCGGCTGGATTGTTGACCGCAAAGGCCCCAACCAATACCCGCAAACGGGCTGGTCCATCGAAAACAGAGTCGGTGGCATTTACCCGAAACCGCAGCGCTTTTCGTTGGGTGTAAGCGCAGGGTTCTAATTCATCAACGTTTAAATTTCTAAAAATGAAGAAGTTCATAACCATAAAAAGCGTACTCACGGCTGTGTTGGCACTTGCCATGCTGGGAGGATGCAAAAAAGATTTTCTCGATTTCAAACCCACAGGCGTTGTCGCCGATGCGGACTTAAACACGGTGGAGAACGCCGAAAAAATGGTGATCTCAGCCTATGCTTCCTTGGGCAACGACGGGCTGCTCGCGCACCAATACGAAGATATGTGGGTGTATGGAAGTGTCCGCTCTGACGATGCCTATAAAGGCGGCGGCAGTATCGGCGACCAGTATGACAGCCACTTGGTGGAGGTTTTCTCACTCAATACACCCGCCAATGGCAATGCCAACCTCATGTGGATTTACCTCTATGCAGGTGTTTCAAGGGTGAACGATGCCATGCGGCGCATCAATGGCCTTACCGATGCCGACTATCAGGCGAAAGCCGGGGCGAGCCGCAAGCAACGCCTGGCCGAACTGCGTTTTATCCGTGGACACTACGAGTTCATCTTGAAAGTGCTGTACAAATTCCCGGTTTACATTGATGAGAATATTGCCAAAGATGCCATCATCAATATCTCCAACCGCGAAAAAACAGATCAGGAAGGCTGGGCATATATCGCAGATGAATTTCGCGCCGGCGTTGCCGACCTGCCCGACACACAAGCCGACGAAGGCCGCCCGACCAAAAACGCCGCCCGCGCTTATTTGGCCAAAACCTTGCTGTACAAAGCTTATGTACAAAACGACCAGCATCAGGTGACCAGCGTTACGCAATCTGAAATGGAAGAAGTGGTTTCGCTGATTACGACCATCGAAGGCACTAGCGAATATCAACTGTTCGACGATTTTGCCAAGAATTTTTTGTGGGAATATGAGAGCGGGGTAGAGTCGGTGTGGGCTATTATGCGCTCCATTAATGATGGGTCGCCAGAAGGCCGGGGCAACTTCTCTACGGGTTTGACCTCCTCGCTCGGCCCGGGGTATGGCTGCTGTTCATTCAACCAAGGTTCGCAAAACCTGGCCAACGCCTTCAAGACAGACGCCAACGGTCTCCCAATGTTCGACTCCTTCAACAGTGCGCCGGACATCCAAAACGCTACCGACATAAAGAACAACAACATGGACCCACGCATCGCCCACACGCTCGGAATGATCGGTATGCCGTTCAAATACGATCCCAATCGTATTTACGACGAAACATACTCCCGTGTGCCAGGTGTCTATGGCTATGTTCTGGGCATGAAAGACCAGGAATTGCCAACTTCTCCGGCATTCCGCCAGTATCAGGCATTTTTTAGCATTTCGAGGAATACTGACCAGATTCGTTTCGGTGACTTGCTCCTGATGAAAGCGGAGGCTTTGATTGAATTGGGTCGTCAGGGCGAAGCACTGCCTATCATTAACGGCATTCGTGCCCGTGCTATTAGCCCAGCGAGCCTTTCACGCCTTGTTTTCGCCGACGGCTCTCCAACAGGCAACTGGAAGGTTGGGCAATACGCCTCCCTCGGCTCTCAAGACAATGCGCGCAAAATCCTTCATTGGGAGCGCCGCCTCGAATTGGCTTTCGAGTCCAAACGCTTCTTCGACCTAGTGCGCTGGGGCATTGCTGAGCCAACGCTGAACCAGTATTTCTCGGAAGAGAAAACACGCCGCGACTACCTGAATGACGCGCACTTTACGGTAGGCCGGGACGAATATCTCGCCATCCCACAAGCGCAGATCATTATCAGCCAAGGTTTGTACCAGCAGAACCCGGGGTATAATTAAAGAGGGGAAATAGGCCGCAAAACGGCAAAATTGAAAATAATATGCCGAAAAATAAGACGTAAAACAGTGATTATCTTCAAGGTTTTGCATTTTCCGGTTTTCAATTTTGCAGTTTTGCGGTTATATTTAAATCCATTTATTCGCCCTCCAGTCCATTATTGATATGAAATACTTTTA
Source organism: Saprospiraceae bacterium (assembly GCA_031373015.1). GTDB lineage: Bacteria > Bacteroidota > Bacteroidia > Chitinophagales > Saprospiraceae > M3007. The sequence goes on along the minus strand of JANMME010000105.1, from coordinate 3,284 downwards.
CCTCCCATTGCTGTTGTTGGGCCTATTCCCTTTTCAAAAGCTGGCCGCCCAAGACTTTACCCACATTGAATCCCTTGCCCATCTAGATTCCATAAAAAACACCAACGGGGTCGCCGTGGCCGACTACGATCGCGACGGCGACCTTGATTTGTTTTTTACCGGTATCCTCAATTTTGATCTTGCCAACAAAAACACCTGGAACCACCTGCTTCAAAACCAGGGCGACGGCACTTTCAGAGACGTTACCGTGGCGGCAGGGTTTGGCATCCAATACGTGAACGAGGGTTTGAAAGCAGAGCGCGGCGAAAAAATGGGGGCCTCCTGGGGCGATTACGACAACGACGGCTTCCCTGATATTTTCCTAGCCAACAGCCGCGAAAATCAACTTTACCACAACGAAGGCAATGGCACTTTTAAGGATGTGACGGCTCAGGCCGGTGTGGCAGGCTGCAATGTATGCTACTCCTCTACCGGACTCTGGTGGGATCATGACCGCGATGGCGACCTTGATCTGTACGTCAGCAACCTGAACAATACCAATGTGATGTATGAAAACCTGGGCGACGGCTATTTCCGAGACATTACCGAAACGACCGGAATAGGCGGTGGCTCTACCATCACTTGGTCAAGCGTAGCCTTTGACGCCGGTAAAGATGGCTTTTTGGATCTGCTGAACGTGAACGACACCCAACAAAAGGAGTTTTTTGAAAACCGTTCCGGTTTGAAATACAACGAAGCAGCACTAGCCTATCGAATAGACAACCTCGGCGCTGGCATGGGCGTGACCATCGGAGACTGCAACAACGATGGGCTTTTTGACATCTACATTACCAATATTTACAATCACCTGCCCAATCCGCTTTTTGTGGCCACTGGGCCGCGCCGTTTTCAGGACCAAGCCAAAACATGGGGCGTTGACAACACAGGCTGGGGCTGGGGCACCCATTTTCTGGACTACGACCATGATGGCGACGAGGACCTGGCCGCCGTGAACGGCCCGATTGACAAGGTGAACCAGGTGGTACAACCCGATATAAACAACTTCTTTTTTAAAAACCTGCTGAAACAGGGGGAGATGCGCTTTGAAGACTGGTCGCACGAATCAGGCACCGATGGGTTAGCCAAGGGCAAGGGCCTGGAAGTTTTCGATTACGACCATGATGGCGATCTGGACATGGTGGTAGCCAATATGTCGGAGGCGGCTTGTTTTTTCAGAAACGAGGCAATCCGAGAGGGTATACAGCCTTCCGATAAAAACTGGCTTCAAATCAAACTGGAAGGCGTGGCTTCTAATCGCGACGCCTTCGGCACCACCGTGAAAATCCGGATTGGCGCCCAGTGGTATTACCGCTATCATCATGGCGCAGCAATATTTGGGCAGAGCATCAAGCCAGTCCATTTTGGCCTTGCGAGTGCCACTATGGTAGATGAAGTTCGATTCACCTGGCTCACGGGTATCACCGAAGCCATTTACAATGTGCCTGGGAATCAGATACTTTCCTTCAAAGAAGGCAGCGGTACGGTCGTTGAGGAAAATAACGGCGGGAATAACGGCGGCGGCGCCATCGTTGAAAAAAGTTACTGCCAGCCCAATCCATTTTCCGGCGGTACTGCTTTGATGTTTGAATTGGCGAGTGCAGGTGTTTTGGATTTAAAAATTTATGATGCTTTTGGCAAAGAATTATTCCATGAAACCCAAACGCTTGAAAACCCAGGCATCCTGAAATTTGACTGGGATGCGTCCCGTCTGCCTTCGGGGGCCTATTTTTACGCAGCCAAGTTTGGAGAAAAGCAAATGAAGGGGAAGTTAATGAAAGGGAGATGATCTATTTGAGTCCTTATTTCAGTCCGCTTTTCGCCAATTTTTTTGCTTTCAAAGGCCTAGATTGAAATATACTAAAGATGAAAAAAATATCTGCCATCCTTTTTGCGGCCCTTTTATGGGGTGCCGCAAGCTTGCAAGCCCAACAATCTGTCGCTCGCCAATGGAACGAAATGGTGCTTCAGGCCATCAGTGGTGATTTTGCCCGGCCTACGGTGCATGCCCGCAATCTGTTCCATATTTCAGCGGCGATGTACGATGCCTGGGCCGTATACAGCCCCAACGCAGAGCCGTATTTTTTGGGTAAAACGGTGCACGGGTTTCAGGTGCCCTACCATCGGGTGCCCCCACCCGCCGATGTACACAAAGCGCAGGAAGTAGCCATCAGTTTTGCCACTTATCGGCTGTTGTTGCACCGTTATGCCAACTCGCCGGGCTTGGATACGCTTAGGCGAAACATGAACAAATTGATGGCCGACTTGGGCTATGACCGCTACAATACCTCCGCCAACTACAAGTGTGGGTCGGCTGAAATGGGTAATTATATTGCCCAGAAAATCATCGAATACGGCTTGCAAGATGGCTCAAATGAGGCCAAAAACTACGCCAACCAGTTTTATAAGCCCGTCAATCCACCCCTGCTTCCAGAGCTGCCGGGCAATCCAGCATTTGTAGACCTAAACCGCTGGCAGCCGCTACAATTCACCCAGTTTGTGGACCAAAGCGGTCACGCTTTTACCGATCTCGTGACCAAATTCCAAGCTGCTGAATGGGGCTTGGTACTGCCTTTTGCGCTCAAGGAAGACGATGCCTACTTTTTTCAACGCAATGGGCATGATTACAAAGTCTGGCATGATCCCGGTCCACCGCCTATGCTGGATACTTCTGCAATTGGTAGTGAGTCGGAGGAATTCAAATGGAACAACGCACTCGTGGCCGCCTGGAGTGGCCTGCTCGACCCAGCAGACGGCACAATGGTGGATATTTCGCCCGCTTCAGTTGGAAACAACACGGCCTACCCAACCGATTGGGCCGGATACCACCATTTCTATGACTTTTTTGAAGGCGGTGATTCGGGCATCGGGCATTCAATAAATCCGAAAACAGGTCAGCCGTACACGCCACAGATAGTCCCCAGAGGAGACTATACCCGGGTATTGGCAGAGTTTTGGGCAGATGGGCCGCGTTCTGTCACGCCTCCTGGACACTGGTTTGAGATATTAAACTATGTCAACGATCAACCTAATTCAGTGCGTCGAATTCGAGGCAGCGGCCCCTTGTGCGAAAATCTCGAATGGGACGTGAAGGGCTACTTTGCTTTAGGCGGTGCCATGCACGATGCCGCTATCTCAGCCTGGAGCATCAAAGGCCGCTATGATGCTTCCCGACCAGTCAGTGCTATTCGCGGCATGGCGGAATTGGGGCAGAGCAGCGACCCCAGTTTGCCCAATTACCACCCGGG
>JANMME010000058.1:0-3551 GCA_031373015.1 Saprospiraceae bacterium | reverse complement strand
AGGCCTGCCGCTAGCGTTCATCCTGAGCCAGGATCAAACTCTCCATTGTGTATTCTTCGCCTCCGCTTTGATAAATCAAAACGGGTAACTTTGTTCCTCAGCCTCTTCTAAACTATCCTCTTACCTGCAAAAAACAATTATTCACCCTCTCTTTTCCTTCCACTGTCAGTACGTCAATGAACTCGTATTCAAAGCCCTTCGGCTTGAAAAATTTCTTTTGTTTCTTTCGGTCTTTAAAAATGGGACGCAAAGGTAATCCGGTATTTCGCTTTTGTCAAAGAAGTTGCAATTGTTTTTTTGGATCTCCCATGAAATTTTTTCCGCTGAATTCATTTTAGAGACCAAGCGACCATTTAATGCTTGTAATATTGAAAAAAAACGCCTAATTTTGAAAGCGATTTGCCCCTTTTGAAAAATTGAAGTTTTTAAACAAATTACAGGAATCCAATGAAAACCTTCCCTTCTCTCCGCCAATTGTGGGCTGGCTTTACCCACTTGCTCTATCCAGAGCTGTGTGTGGCCTGTGGTGGCGACCTGCCCGCCTCGGCCAATTGTTTCTGTCTAAGGTGTAGGTCCCGGCTTGCGCCCTCGGATATGCACCTCGCACGAGAAAACGAATTTATGGATCGGCTATGGGGTCGGTTAAAAATCGAAAGTGGCGCTGCGGCCTATTATTTCACACGAAACAGCCCCATCCGAATGGCAATTCATCATTTAAAGTACAAAAACAAGCCCGAAATCGGACTGATGATCGGGAGGGAGTTCGGGCAGCAACTTCGGGAATCAGATCTTTTCAAGACGGTGGAGGGGATCGTCCCGGTGCCACTGCATCCGCGAAAAGAACGTTTGCGGGGGTACAATCAAAGCACCATGTTTGCACAGGGCCTCTCGGAAGCGATGAATGTGCCGATAATTGGCAAGGTGCTTGTACGACGGGCTTTTACGGAAACACAAACAAAGAAGAAACGGATGGAACGGTTTCAGAATGTGGGTGAGGTGTTTGCTGTAGAAAAACCACAAAACATCGAAGGGAAGCACTTGCTCCTGGTGGACGATGTGCTGACCACGGGTGCTACACTGGAGCTGTGCGGGCAGGCAATTCTGGACGTAAAAGGGACAAGGTTGAGCTGCGCAACCATTGCTATTGCTTCACGATAAACCTCATTTTTTGAAGATCGAGTTTTATGAAACGACTTCGCCCCCACCAAATTCAGGACAAGTTTTACCTCTCGCGCCTGCTTGAACTCTACATCACCACCGTGCAGGAGTCGCCCTTGGAACTGCGCCTCAAGGGCTTGGCGTATGACACCTATATTCAGGAATCCATATTCCATCGGCTCATGAACCTTTACCGAAACCCTGACGATGCCCACAATATCAATGCTGAGGATTTCCACATCCTTTTTGCGAACATCATGTTCCGGTTTCCAACCGTGAAAATGTGGTTGATGGACGATGGGGAAGTGGTGTTTGAGATGTAGCGTGAAGGCATGAAATCAGGGGAGACCTCGGAGGTCTCCCCTGATTTCACGCCTTACGCTTTTTCAAAAAGCCACCAACTCCGATGGAGGCTTCGGCGTTTTTTGATCAAAAAATTTTTAGAAATATAACGGCCAATATGTTCCGTGGCTTCTGCCGCATCGTCGGTAAACAACACAAGGTCAAGGTCTTCAGGGGAAATGGTGCCTTCTTTTGCCATGAATTTCAGGAATTCCTGCAAGGGTTTGTAATAATCCATGCCCATGATTACGATCGGGAATCCTGTTATTTTTTTGGTTTGAACCAGGGTCAAAGTCTCAAAAAATTCGTCCATCGTGCCAAAGCCTCCCGGCATAATGACGAATGCGTAGGAGTATTTTACAAGCAGCACTTTGCGCACAAAAAAGTAGCGAATGCTCACGAACTTGTCGAGCCAGGGATTTTCTTTCTGCTCCATTGGCAAAACGATGTTGCAGCCAACTGAAGGGCCACCCGCTTCATGCGCACCTTTATTGGCGGCTTCCATTATACCTGGGCCTCCGCCGGTCATTACCGTCATGCCCAGATCTGTGGCGATTCTCATACCTACTTCCTCAGCCTTTTCATAATAAGGATGTCCATCTTTGAAACGTGCTGAGCCAAACACCGTGACACAAGGCCCCACAAAATGAAGCGCACGAAAGCCCCGGACAAACTCCCAAAAGACTTTTAACGCAAAGAGCAATTCAAATTGCCGCTCTCGAGGGCCATCGAGAAAAATGGATTCATTCGGGTCAAAAAGACGTTTTTCCATGCTATAAAAGGCGAACAATAGTTTTGAAATAGGCTGCCAAACTACGGCCTTTTGAAGCTTTCCACCAAATGGGCTTCGCTTGACGTACCTTTGCCCCCCAATTATGGAGAATTTTGTTGATTACGTCAAAATACGGTTCCGCTCAGGCAAAGGCGGAGCGGGAAGTGTACACTTTTACCGTGGCCCAGGCACCCCCATGGGCGGCCCTGATGGCGGCGACGGAGGTCGGGGCGGCCATATCATCTTGAAAGCAGAGCCTCAGGAATGGACCCTGCTTTCCCTCAAATTTAAAAAACACGTCTACGCAGAAAACGGCGATATCGGGCGTGGCGCGCTCAAAACCGGCTACGATGGGGACGACAAAATAATAAAAGTGCCTCTTGGAACGGTAGCTCGTGATGCTGAAACGGGTGAATTCCTGTTGGAAATCACCGAACCCGGCGAAGAAAAAATTCTCCTGCCCGGTGGACGCGGCGGGAAGGGCAACACTTTTTTCAAAACTTCTACCCACCAATCTCCCCAATATGCCCAGCCTGGAGAACCAGCTGAAGAGCGTTGGGTCATTCTTGAACTAAAAGTTTTGGCCGACGTGGGACTGGTAGGTTTCCCCAATGCGGGCAAAAGCACCTTGCTGAGTGCGGTCACTGCGGCCAAGCCAAAGATTGCGGATTACGCATTTACCACGCTCGTGCCACAGCTTGGCATTGTTAAGGTGCGCGAAGGTCAGACCTTTATTATGGCCGATATTCCCGGCATCATCGAAGGGGCACACGAGGGACGAGGTCTTGGACACCGTTTTCTCCGGCACATTGAACGGAATAGTGTGCTCCTGTTTATGATACCTGCCGATACGGACCGAAGGATCGAAGCAGAGTACAATATATTGATCAACGAACTGCAAGAGTACAACGCGGACTTGCTCGACAAGCCTCGCCTGCTCGCGATCACCAAATCTGATCTGATTGATGCAGACTTGGAGAAAATGCTGCGACCTACCCTGCCCAAAGACATCCCGGTGATCTTTATTTCTGCCATGACGAATCAGCATTTGCAGGAATTGAAAGATACTTTGTGGAAAATTTTGAACGCATAAGACTAACTTTGTAAAAAACTTTGAGCGATGAGCGAACCAGCATCTGCCATCAGAATCGAGCCGAAAACAACGACAATACCAGTCAATCCTTTGGCAGTCTTGAAACCTGCGAAGCCTCCCCGGCTTTACACCCTTGCTGAATTTCTCCGAAAAGAGGAAAAATCCCTGCGTAAACACGAATACCAT
>JANMME010000028.1:0-4381 GCA_031373015.1 Saprospiraceae bacterium | reverse complement strand
CAAAAACCTCCGAGGTGTTCGTCCGCGCTTTTTTCACCTGCAAACTGCTGTTGTATTCCGCCATCTGAATATTTACTTTCCGAGCCTGAATGTAGCCGATCCCAGCAAACCTTTGTCGCAGTATATGCCCACCACATAGTTGCCCGGCTTGAGCCGCTCATCGAATTTGTGGATGAAGTTGATCCGCTGCATAGAGCTCAGATTTACATCCTTGGTCTCTTGCGCGGTGATGTCCACAGGCCCTGCTGGGGCGTTGATGGTGGCTTTTACCGGCGTTTTGCTCACGATGGGAACGGCTTGGTCGTTCGTCATGGCCATGTAGAGTTTTTGTTCACCCTGATAGGCTTCTGGCACATTGGAAAGGTCGAAACTGACAAAAATTTCACGCGCTTTTTTTGCACGGGTAGTCAGTTTGTCGCCCCGGCGTTCGCATTGTACAGAGAATGAAGTGGCCTTAAAAGTAGCCGATTGTGTTTTTTTGATTTGTGCTTCCAGTTGTTTGGCGAGGTCTTGCACTTGCCCTGTAAGGTCGGTGTTAGCGCCTTTTAACTGAGTGTTGTCGGCAGTGAGTTGCTCGACTTGAGCCATCAACTGTTCGTTCTCCAAACGCAAGCCTGTGATGATGGTCTCGAGTTCGATTTTTGTTTTTTTCAATTCTGCTACCTGGGCACGGAGACTTTCAAGGTCTTTGACCGTGGATGCCCTGATCTGACGGATGACGACTTCCTTCTCTTGTACTTGTTGAGCCGAGGAGGCTATGCGGCCTTGCAGGCTTTCGTACTCTGTTCGCAGGACCGAGTAGGCATTGGTCATACTGTCGAGCGCGGTAGAAATTTGGGCTTTTTCAGATTCCAAAGTCATGCGCTCTTTTTCCATTTTTTCGTTTTCGGCAAGATAGTTTTTTGATTTTTGCCAAAAGAAAAATCCAAGCCCGGCAGCCAGTACCAGTAGCACGGTGACCACGATGGCATAAGCGCGGGAGTTTTGATTGTCACTCATAGTTAAAGTCTGTTTTAGAAAATTGATGTTCGATTTATTAATGAGCGCGAAATGACTTTGGGCGAAAGTTAGTTTGAACCATTGAGAAAATTGAATTTCTAAAAATCAAGCCCCTTTTGTTTCATGTTTCCCGATGGCCTTTGGATCGTATTTAACGTGTAGGTTGATCCACATTAACCGCGAAATACGGAATACATAAACGAAATTGACCGCCACAAAAATGCCGAGCAAACTAAACGCTACCGTTTGAGTCCAGCCTAAAAACCAATGAAAAAACGCAACAAAAAGCAGGCAGAACCACCCCGTCCAAATGTATGAAATGAACATAGAGCCATAATAATAGCCTGGCTCGGGGAAGTAGTTGAGATTGCATTTGGGGCAGCGCTTGAGCATATCGAAGGGTCTTGTGAATGCCCAGCTGCCTGTCTCGAACATCTCACCCTCTTGGCAACGCGGACATTTGAGGTGAAAAACACTGTACAGTTTGGATCCTTTGTTTAGAATTGACATTGTTGGAGACGTTGGACGTTGGACGATGTTCAACGTCCAATTTCAAATTAGAGCGCAAAGGTGACTACTCTGTGCGATAGTATGCTCAACTTTGCTCTTGAAAATTAAAGTGCAAATTCCGCTTCCGGTTCCATCTGCCCAATTTTGGCAAGTGAAGGCCTCTGCGGATAAGGTATAAAAATGACCACCGAAGAAATCCTTCCCCTCCTACGGGAACAAGACCGAGCCGCTCAAAAATGGCTTTACGAACGGTATTCGCCGCTCATGTTTAGCGTATGCAAACGCTATTTGCGCTCGCGGGAGGACGCTGAGGAGGCTTTGGTGAGCGGGTTTTTCAAAGTGTTTTCCCAAATTGACAGTTATTCAGGGGCAGGCAGTTTTGAAGGTTGGGTGAGGCGAATCATGGTGAACGAATGCCTTATGGCACTGCGCAAAATTCAACCTTTGACTTTTCCTGGAGATGAGGCGCAAATCCCGGACCATCCAGATACTTTCAATATTGAGGCCGATATTTCTGCCCGCGAAATACTCGAATTGTTAGATCATTTGCCGCCAGGATATCGCACGGTTTTTAACCTTTACGTACTGGAGGGCTTCAAGCACATCGAAATCGCCGACGCGCTTGGCATCAGCATCAACACCAGCAAAAGCCAGCTGATACTCGCCAAAGAAAAACTTCGCAATCTGTTGAAAACCAAAGGATATTAGAGCCATGCCAGATATATTCGATTTTTTTAAAGAAAACGAGGACAAGCTCCACGAACGGCCTTCCGAAAAGGTGTGGCAAAAACTGGAGCAAAAACTCGAACGTACCCGTCGCCCTAAGCGCCGTGGCATCCGCTTTTTGCAACTTTGGGTAGTAGCACTTATGATCCTTGTTTTGATCATGGCCGCAGTGCTGGTTTGGCATTATTCTCGTCGTTGAAGCAACGCAAAACACTCCAAAGCCGCCAGATTTTGGCAGCCCTCAGGTTGTTCTATGCTTTTATGCCATCCAAAACAAATTATCATGAAAATTTTTCTCCACATATCCCTCCTACTACTAGCGCTCCGAGGTTTTGCGCAGGACATCGAAGACCCGCTTGATATTCCCCCGCCATTTATGATCGTGCAGACCGGTATCGGGTTGCAATGGTTTGGAGAAACCTACAAACTTTACACGCTTTCTGCCGAAAAACCCTTTGGACATTATTGGTATTTGGGTTTACAGGGGACGTTTTTTTTAAAAAACAATCCGTACGACTATTACTACTCGAAGGAATTTTTGGGTGGCTATGAATTGGGTGCTTTTGCCAAATATTTCCTGCACGGGCGTTTTTCCGGGCGCAAAAGCGGACTGTATTTAGGTCCTGAATTCAGGTTTGGAGCACGGAAATTTCAAATCTCTTTGGACAATGTGTTCCCGCTTCCGCCGATGCCCAATTACCAAACGTATAAAGAGCGCACCACAAAAATTATGCTGCGCTGGGGGGTACAGTGGCAATTTGGCCACGCCACGCTTGAACTGGCCGCGCCTTTTGGGATGGAATTCTATAACCCGACAGATTATCAGCGTGGCCTTGGTTATAGCAATGACGCCCAGTTTGTCATGCTGCCTACCTTGCAGTTAGGGCTGGCGTTTTGAATTTTGAAAATAAAGTTTGGGCAAGGTTTGCTAATCTGAAACCAAGCCCCTTATGTTTGCAGCATGAAATCTAAAAAAATTCAGTTCGCATCCTGTTGTTGCTGCTGTCCGCGCCCGGTAATCCGAAGCGGCTGCAATGCAATTTTGGCGAACTAATATTTAGAAATCTTCCTGTTCGACAAAAAAGACATTCAGCATATAACGCCCTTCGGATACAACCCCGAGGGCGTTTCTTTTTACCCCATGAAGGTCTAAAAATTTATAATCAGGTATGTTTTTCACTACTGTTCAGTTCGCCGCTTGTTGTTGCTGTTGCTGTCCGACCCCGGTCATCCGAAGCGGTTGCGATGCTGTGCAGGCGAACAGGTGTTGATAAGCACCCTTTCAAACTTGCAGAACTTAGCAAAAGCGCCCTTCGGTTTTTACCACCGAAAGGCGTTTTGCTTTTTATCCCCAGAAGTGACACTTTTTCAAAAAGTGTCGCATCTACAATCCCGTTGCTCATGAATTTTTCAAAAAACACACTTGCCGAAGTTGAATCGGAATTGCGAAGCCACACATATCGAAGCCCGGTGGCCTCACTCGCTTGGCTGGCGAAGCGATTTTTGGGGCGAGCGGCGTTCAGTACCAGTTTTGGCATTGAAGATCAGGTACTTACACACCTTATTTTCACCCAAAAACTTCCCATCCGAGTTTTCACGCTAGATACCGGGCGGAATTTTCAGGAAACCTATTCTACTTGGTCTCGAACGCTTGAACGCTACCAACAACCCATCGAAGCCTACGCCCCCCAAGCCGCCACCCTCGAACAACTATTGGCCAAAAAAGGCCCCAGTTCCTTCTATGAATCCGTTGAAAACCGCAAAGAATGCTGCCACATCCGTAAGGTCGAACCCCTTCGACGGGCTTTAAATGGGCAGCAACTCTGGATCACCGGCATCCGCGGCGAACAATCGCCCAACCGCCTCGACATGAAAGCCCTTGAATGGGATGCCACACACCAACTTCTCAAATTTCACCCGCTCTTCGATTGGACTTTTGATCAGGTGCACGACTACGTTCGGCAGCACAATATCCCCTACAACACCTTGCACGACAAGGGCTTTGTCAGCATAGGCTGCGCACCCTGCACCCGCGCCATACAGCCCGGAGAGGATTTCCGCGCGGGCCGCTGGTGGTGGGAAGATGCGTCGAAGAAGGAGTGTGGGTTGCATGAAAGGTTGAGGGTTTAGAGTTGAGGGTTTAGGG
>JANMME010001112.1:0-2626 GCA_031373015.1 Saprospiraceae bacterium | reverse complement strand
CCATCCAATGCTCCGGCCTCAATAGCCGCAGGATTGGGGATGCCCGATGCAGGTGCTTTGAGCATAGGCACGGTGAATTCGGGCGTTTGAACCCGGCTGGCATGGACTACGGGCGTGTAGTAGCCTGTCATGCGCACCCGGTCTTTGTGCAAGTCGGTGTTTACCTGGTAGAAATCAAAAGTGGTGAGCAGCACACTCGGGTCGAGCAGGTTGATACCCTGCAAGAGTTCGATCGTGCGCTGCATTTCTGCTTTTTGGATACCTGAAGCACCGACTTCTTTCACGTCTTTACGGCGCAGGTAGTTGGCCTGTTCGTACATGGCCTGTAGCAAATCCGGCTCAAAAGTCAGGTAAGGCGTGGTGTCAGGAACGCACTTCATCAGTACCTTAGAGGACACCTTGCTCGGGCCCAAGGGGGCTGCGGGCATTTCAGCGATTTCCGCCGTGTTGCCAGGAGTAAGCATTTCAGGCACCGTGGCAACGGCATTTTCCAGCTTGGGTTTGGACAAATAGCCAAACGCCAAAATCGTTGAAATACAGACGATTAAGGCCAAAACATCCAGAAGGATTACACGTTTGGCAGAGCGCATACGCAAGGGGGGCAGGGAGGTGGCGGCTGGCAAAGTCAGGACGCCGGTATTTTTCGTTTGCACAAATGTAGATGTTGTGACGCAAGCGGAGGTAGTGAATGGGGGGAACAAAAATTCGCCCGCCTCCACAGGGGCACAAAAGGGGTATAGGAAAAATTATGCCAGTTTTATATTTGTTAACATTATTTTACTTCGGCTGATACCAAACATCTGATGATCGCCCAATTAACCACCACAATGCAGGTGGGAAAACCAATGCCAGAAACCCAAGCCACCCAGGAACCCCAAAATTTTTACACAAGCGGACATGAAGCACGACCCAAAAAACAATGTTTACGACCGGAACCAACATCCAAAGGGCTGCGGCGGGCCGAAACCTCGCCACACGGCACAGCCCGGTTATGCGCCAAAAAGGGATAAAAGCATAACCTTTTGGGCGGCATTCTGCCTTATAAAAAATATTCCAGACGCCTATCGTGGAGATTAGCCAGTACAAAAACAGAGAAAAACAGAGCCACCGCCAACCGCTTGCGGACAGGTCGCTGAAGGAGGAAGGGAAACGTTTGGGCTTGGGTTCATTTAATTGTTTAAGTTTTTCCTGAAATCCGGGAAAGCTCGCCCTGTCTGTAGTTGCCTTGTAAAAAACTTGCAAGGAATCCAGTTTTGTAAGGCGCGATTTCCCAGACTCCTGCCGATGGTTTTCATATTCTTTCGGGTCAATATAAGGGCCTATGGTCACACGCCAGGTATTGTAGTTACAGTTGTACAGTTTGAGTACTGCGCTAATGTCAAATCCGCCGTCAGGAAGCACCGGGCTTGCCACCACAATGGGGTCGCCGAACCAAAATTCCATATCAAACTTTGGGGAACTGAAATCCGGCGGGATGCCTTTGGGCAAATTGTCGCGGTATGGATATTGGGACGATTTAACCTGCTCCCGCTCCAAGGCCTCCATGGCAGAGACAGCCGCCGCGCGGACCGCAGCGCGCGAAGCGGCGGCGCCAACTTGGGCGTGTAGTGTGGCTCCTGAAAGCGGGAGCAAGGAGAAGGCGAGGAGAAGGATGGGTAGATTTTTCATGGTGAGGGTGGTATGGTGAAGGATTTTTCTAGGGCGAAGTGACACCTCGCTTTTCAAATGTTTAGGATTTCGGCCACAAAACAAGTCGGAATCCAAAGTTCCGCCGCGCCTGGGTCTTGTGACCCAGCGCCACTTCGGTAGGTAGCCATGCGTTACCAAAATCTCCCTGCTATTCAAACGGAGGCGGCCAGTCGCTTCCATACCAAAAGTGCGTCAAAAAGAGCCAATTGCGTGCTGAAAGAACCCCGCGAAGACGGATGGTCTGCTTGTTGCTTTACAAAGATAATTTCTTTCTCGACAATTCAAATCCATTCATTTTTACTGGCTATACATCGGTCGAATTTCGCGGGTTCGTACATTGAACTTGGCTTACCACCGAAGTGGCGCTGGGTCAAAAGACCCAGGCGCGGCGGCTGGGGATCGGTTTTGAGGCTATAGGGTAGGATCGGGTTAGGTTGAGAACACCACACGGGGCGGAAGGGCAAGGCGAAAGCCAATATTGATGTCACGGTAATCCGCTGGGGAGCGGTTTCGGTACGCAGAGCGACAGTAGCGGGCTCCTTTACCAACAGAAAGCCAACTGCCGCCGCGATAGACACGTAGCGAGTCAATTGCTGTGGATTTGTTATCACAAGCATAGGATTGATAAAAATCCTGGCACCATTCACATACATTCCCGCTCATATCGTAAAGACCAAGTGTGTTTTCGCCCTGCGTGGTGTTCCCAGTCTAACCTAATTCCCCCCTTTACCTCAAAAATGATCCCAAGCCGCCGCGCCTGGGATCGGTTTTGAGGCTATGGGGAGGGGTAGGGTTATGTTGAGAACACCACGCGGGGCGAAAAATGGAGGACGGTTTAGGATTCTTCAATGGCCTTCAGCCACTCATGGACTTCTTCCGTGTTCAATACATCAGAAAAGCCTTTTTGAATCAAACCATCGCGGAGTTTTTTATCGCC
>JANMME010001074.1:0-8671 GCA_031373015.1 Saprospiraceae bacterium | reverse complement strand
CAGCAAGCGGACTTTGAGGGAGCGTGGTGTCGTTTCCGCAAAATCCTCCATGACCTGAAAGGCTTCGCGGGAGGACATGGGTTCGATTTCGACAAAATTGGAGAAATCCTTCTCCAGCTTGTCCTGGGTTTCCTGCCAAAGGTCGTCGTCCATGTAATCTAAATCTTCCTCTTTTGGCACGGTGAGCAGCTCTCCGGTTTGAAGTTGGACGAAGCAGCGCATGCCGCATTGAAGCTCTTGGGCGATCTCATTGACTTTGTCCGGTGGTAGTTTCATGATACAGATTTTGATTTTGGCGACCTTTTCCAATCCTCCCACCCCTCCAGCGGGTATTTGGCCAAAAACTTTTCCCTGCCCATGCTTTCCAGCTCGTAGCTGAGGAATTTCAAAAACGCCGCCTTGAACTTCTGATAATTGCTCGTCGGGTCGTCCTCGTCGAGCGGTTCCCGGTTCGACCGATACGAGAATTCTCTCTTCGGCTTGTTTTCAAGGAGTTATGAAGGGCTGTGACTTATCCTGATGTCTACTAGATACGAAAGAAATCAGCACAGCAAGCCTATCAACGACAAGGCGCAACACCCCAAGATGGGCGTGGTTGACATTCACCGTGTTTTATAACGGCAACGCCGAATACCGCTCAATAAACGCCTTCAACTCATCCACCATAACCGGAGAGCCAATAGCGATGGTACAACGCTGGTGGAGATCAGCAGGTATCAGATCAAGGATTCGCTTGAGGTGCGTGTTCAGTGCTTTGCCGCCAGCTTGTTCGATCAGCATGGCCAACGGGTTGCACTCATAGAGGAGGCGGAGTTTGCCCTTTGGGTACTTCCGGGTGCTCGGATAGAGGAAAATGCCGCCCTGGATCAGGATGCGGTGCACATCGCTGACCATACTGCCGATATAGCGCAGGCTGTAGTTCTGATCGGAACAGTGGTCAATGTAGTGGCGCATTTCGAGGTCGAACTTGGAGTAGTAGCCTTGGTTCACCGAGTAGGTCTGGCTGTTCTCCGGAATGCGCATATTGCGATGGCTAAGGCAAAACTCGCCGATGCTAGGGTCAAGTGTGAAGCCGTTGACCCCGCGCCCGGTGGTGTAAACGAGCATGGTGGAGGTGCCATAGAGGACATACCCGGCGGCCACTTGCTTGGTGCCTGACTGGAGAAAATCTTCCTTAGTGGCAGGGCCGCTCGGATCGCTCTGGCGGCGGTAGATGGCGAAAATCGTGCCCACCGACATGTTTACATCAATGTTGGAAGAACCATCGAGTGGGTCGAACATCACGATGTAATGGCTTTGCTTGGAACCTACCGGCGGCACATGTAAATATCGTCGTTTTCTTCAGAGGCGATGGCACAGACCTCGCCGGAGTTTTGTAGGCATTCGATGAGCCGTTCGTTGGCATACACATCGAGTTTTTGCTGGGTATCACCGCTTTGGTTTTCGCCACTGTCGGCTACGCCGAGGATATTGACAAGGCCTGCTTTATTTACCTCCCGATTGATGATTTTGGCGGCCACGCCAATGTCGCGGAGAAGGCCTGTGAGTTCGCCCGTGGCGTAGTCAAAGTCTTTTTCGGAGCGGAGGATGAACTCGTCGAGGGTGACTATGCGATTGGTGGGGATGGTGCTTAATTCTGATGGATCGGAGATGCCGATGTAAGGAGCTTTGTCTGCCGAAGTGTGGTTGGAACCGGCGTTTTTTTTCGTGGTGGTAGCCATACGTTGGTTAGTGCAAAGTTTTGTGGTGAAAAAGGCTGGCCAAAAGTATAAAGAACCGTCTTTCAGAGGGCCTGGCTGACCGCGAGGCTTGAGGCCAGAGGTGACGCGAAGGCTAAGGGTCTTGTGCCCAAAATTGCCGCTTGGGGGTCTGCTGCTGTTATTCACGCCAACATTTCGTGTTTGAATCTACTTGCGGGGCGGAAGGGGCTACTTCGAAACAATAAAAACGGTTTATCCTCTGGATGCACTTCCGCGCGGCAAAGGTAGCAATGCTCTTGCTTGGAATGTCAAAAAAATGATCCTTGGCTTAACTTTCGCCTTAATTTTGAGGCAAATTATACCAAATAAAAAAGGCGTGCGGGATCAGTGAAACACTGCCCGCACGCCTTTTTATTGGATGCTTTATTTAATCCTTGCTGTTAAATACTACCACTTGAGTCACCACCCCTTGACGGCCGATTACCCGTACAAGGTATTTACCACTGCTAAGATTTTGCCTGGCAAAATCGAGTTGTAGCTCGTTGGTGCCTGCCGCAATTTTTTGCCCAAAAACAATCTGGCCCAATGCGTCTAATACCGTGATCTGAGCGGTTTCTGCACCTAATCCCTGTAGTTGCACCGTCAGTACGCCATCCGTCGGGTTGGGGTACAATTCCATTTCAATGTCATTGCCCGCAATAATGCCGCTATTGTCTACGGCGTTGGATCTGTTTTCTGGACAGACAGCGCATGGCCCGAGGAAGTCCCCATGGTTGAGGTGTGCTTGAACTGCATTCTGTGCAACACAAATCGTAGCCCCTTCGTGGCAGACTTTCACTTTGTTGTTGTTGTTTCCACAGCGCCAGCTCATGGGGATATTATTGATGCCTGGGAAGGTAGTCGCATTGCAGGGACCATTGTCGTCTCCGCCTGAACATACATCTTGTGCATCGGGTATACCGTCACAGTCACTGTCCTGGTTGTTACAAGGCTGGGTATTACAATTTTCGGTTTCAGACAAAGCGCCGCAGGGAGCACCGCCATATTGGGCAGGTACGAGGACAGTCCGCGCGCGGGTCCGCGTGCCACCGCCACAGATTACCGAGCATTCCGACCAGGCACTCCAACCGCTGAGGACGCAATCAATGGGGCAAGGTTGTGTATTGCAATTTTCGGTTTCCGACAAAGCACCGCAGGGAGCACCGCCATATTGGGCAGGCACGAGGACGGTCCGGGTGCGGGTACGTGTACCACCACCGCAGGTTGCCGAGCATTCTGACCAGGGGCCCCAATCGCTGAGGACGCAATCAATGGGGCAGGGCTGGGTATTACAGGCTTCGGTTTCAGACAAAGCGCCGCAGGGAGCACCGCCATTTTGGGCTTGTACGAGGACGGTCCGGGTGCGGGTACGTGTACCACCACCGCAGGTTGCCGAGCATTCCGACCAGGGGCCCCAATCGCTGAGGACACAATCAATGGGGCATGGCTGGGTGTTACAGTTTCGGGTCTCTGACAGCGCCGGGCATTCTGCCCCGCCATTCCGTGCCGCCTGGATGATGCTTCGAGTGCGTGTTTGGGTACCCCCGCCACAAGCCGCCGAGCATTCTGACCATGCGCCCCAAGGGCTTACAACACAATTTTTGGTAGCACTGATGCACTGCGCTGTAACGGCCCTGCAAACATCTTCCGTTCCGCAGCTGGCATCCGTATTGATGTGAACATACAGAGGACCAACATTGTACGGATTATCATACACGATATATCCCGTACCCGTTGCAAGGACTTGGCCGTTATAACTACCATAGTGAATCGTAAGAAAATCAGTTCCGACGCTACTGGCAAAAAAATAGGTTTTACCAGATACAATAGAGTCGACTATTAGATATTCCCCTGCTTTCACACAAGCATCCGTCATGGGAATACCGGTACGGTTACTGGGGCCAATACTAAAATAATTCGAAAACCCGCTATACGGATTGGTGCATTGGCCTTGTGCCTCCTGGGTCACGAGTGCACTAAAGAACATCATCAATGCAATGACCGGCATTGATTTGAGAAACATGGAGGAAAGAAGATTTAAAAATGTAAGGTTGCCTTTTTTCATTTTTACGAAATTTTTAAGAAACAATGCAGCGACATGGGATATTCAGACCGCGCCCTGGCTGCTTCAAGCGGGCGGGTTGAATGGTTTTGTGGGAAACTCCAGGCTTAAAAAATATTATGGAAACTCGAAAAACGGGAGGCGATTATCGTAGGCAAAGGTAAGGGGGGCAAAAAATCTGGGGTATCACATCTTGATGTGATGCCCCAGGATAGGGCCCGTACGCTAAAGCGCTTTCATGTGCAGCTTAACAGAGAAACCGTCCTCCTGCTGCAGGGTTAATTTGGCACCAATTTTTTCTGAACGCAACACCATGTTCGACAAGCCCATTCCGGTGGAAACATTGCTTTTTTTCGGCTGGTTGCCATTGTCGTGAATACTCATTTCAAACTGCCCTTTGAAATTGCCGAAACGCACCCAAACCTCCGATGCATTGCTGTGCCGGATGATGTTGTTGAGCGATTCTTTGAAAATAAGGAACAAGTGCTGCCGCAGATTCACCGATAGTTTTTTCTCCAGGGGCAATTCGCCCAGCTCAAAATGGCAGGTAATATCCTGGGGCTGCAGCAATTCCATGGCTTGCTCCTGCATCCGATCAAGGAGGTTTTTTACTTTGTCGCGCCGGCTGTCTATGCTCCAGACGAGGTCCCGCATTTTGGAAACAGCCATGCGGCTAATGTCGCCGATATGCTCCGCACGGGAGCGGTCTTTTTCTGAGGCCGTCATACCAAGCAATTCGGCCTGCATGGAAAGCCCCGAAAGCATGGATCCGACCTCGTCGTGCAGGTCGCTGGCAATACGGGTTCGCATGCGCTCTATTTCCAGGAGGCGGTAATGACGATAGCGGGCAATGCCATAACCGACAACACCTACCAGCAGCAAAATCAGCAAGTAAAACCACGAGGTCTGGTAATAAAACGGATGTACCGTAATGGGCACGGCCAGTTCGCGTATACTCCAATTGCCCTTGCTGTCGGAGGCCTTAACCCGAAGGGTATAATCGCCCGCAGGCAGCTTGTTATAGCGCACAAAAGGGGTGCTGCCAAGGTACGACCAGTCACTTTCAAGCCCTTCCATCCTGACGTAATAGTGGTTTTTGTCGGGTTTGAAAAAGTTGGGGAGCGCCCAGCTGAACTGAAACCAATTGTCGTAAGGCGAAATATCGAAACGTTCAAGATTTTGGCTGCCGATCACTTGTACCAGCGTGCTATCCTTTAAGCTGTTATATTTTGTAAAGCCGGTAAAGCACAGCGCCGGGTTTTTCTCCATTTGCAGGATGTCTTTGGGATTGAAATAATTGATGCCATTCATGCCCCCAAACCAAAGTCCACCCTGTTCGTCTTTCAAAAAAGAGGCGTAGTTGAATTCATTGTTCGACAAACCATCTTCTTCGTAAAAATTGCGAAACTCGTCTTCCGCCACCCGGTAACAAGACAACCCGTTGTAAGTAGCAGCCCAGATATTGCCGTAATCGTCTTCCAAAACGCTCACAACATTGTTGTTGCACAGGCCTTCCTTTTGGGTAAAAATCCGGATCTGCAGTTTTTTAAGTTGTTCCGGGCTACGAATGCCGGAAAGGCCCAAGCAACAAAGCCCGCCCCCAAAAGTGCCTGCCCACAGGTTGCCTTTCTTGTCAAAAAGCAAGGACAACACGTGGTCGTTACTCAAGGCGGGTTGGGTTTTGGTACTAAAATGCGCCAGGGTTTCTCCTTTGCGATTGAAGCAAAACAAACCGTGGGAGGCCGTTCCTACCCAAATTTCACCGCTGGGGCTTTCCCAAAAAACTTCGGTATCCCCTGTGAGCCCGGCACTTGATGAAGGCGATAAAAAATGATCGCGCTGTTTTTTTTCAGGGTCGTAAAGCACCAGGTTTTCCAGGGAGGAGCCCAGTATCAACGATCCATCCTGCAGCAAATGGAAGGGATTATGGCTCAATTTATTGGACTCCTGCTCGAAATTTCCCACTAAACTTCCACGAATAAGTTCCGTGTTGAATTGCATCAGGTTATTGTTCAGCGTCCAGGTCGCATTTCTTTTTTTATCGAAGATAAAATAATCAACGTGTTCCATGACGGGTGCGAGCGACAAGGAATCATTAAAGGGAAAGATCAACCGGTCTTTGTGTTGCGCATTTTCCAGCTGATGCAGGCCGCGCTGGCCATTTTCACAAAAAGCATATACCTCGCCTTGCTTATCTGCAAAGATGCCGCGCATAGCATTGCCCCAGGCGGCCCCCGGAACGGTCAGGTAATTTTGGAACATTTCCCTGCCGATGGGGAAGCGCAGGAGACCATTGTCTGTTGCGATCCAGAGCAGGTGGGTGTGGTCTTCGTATAACTGCCTGATGTTGGAGAATTGGAGGCTGCTGTGCAACGATGCACTGAAGTCCGTCCATTCGCCAGCCGGGCTCCATCGAAGGAGTCCGCTTCTAGTCGCGAACCAGAGATTGCCCCTGCTGTCTTCCAGGTTGTTGTATGCTGGCGAAGGAAGCCCGTTGGCAATGACGGTGTGTTGTCCGGTTTCAGGGAAATACTGCCAGATCTGATAGACGCTTTTGGGCAAAATAAAGACCCGATTGCGGCTGTCACAGTAGACTGGAGTATGGTACAATTTAGTTCCATACCAGATAAAGCTGTCCGGTTTTGCCGCATGGAGTCGTTTGCCCTCTGGGTTAAAAAGGCGCAGTCCTTGGGCATTGGTGCTCCACCATACATTCCCGGCTGTATCGCAGGCGACCGTATTGAACGGTATAGAGAGGTGCTTTGCAGTGGCGATTTGTTGGAATTGTGCGTTGCCTAGGTATTTGAGCAAGCGCTGATCCTTTTCGTCATCGGTTACTACCCAAACCGTGTTATCGCGCGCTTTCACAAGGGTAAACACTTTGCCTTGCAGTCCGGCGGCTCCGGAAATATTGCTTGCACGATGCGTACGCAAATTGAGCGCGTACAAAATCCCGTTGGCAATGACCCAAAGGCTGGAGTCATTGATTAAAAGAATACCCTTGTATAGTACGTCATCGCTGGGAAATGGGATATCTGCTTGTTGGTTCGTGCCAAATTTAATAAAGTTTAGCCCGTCAAAACGCTCAATTCCCTGTGCCGTACCAAACCATATCAGCCCCCTGCCGTCCTGCGCGATGGCCGTCACATCCCGAAAGCCGAGGCCATCCTGAATCGTCAAAGCATCGGGTATCGGCAAACGCTGCGCCTGCAAGTACCCGCAGGCGCCCATCAAAGGAGTAATCAGTAGGAAGAAGCGAATTATTCTGGTTGACACCAAGCGTTTGTTTGTGCCGCCAAGGTAGGCTGAAAATTACAATGTCCATGCTCGGCGTCGGCAGGATTGAGTACAGCCTGCGGCCTAAAGTGACAAAATAGAACTAAGCATATGATAAAACCACTTGGATCAAAGTTTGAACCCATCCCATCAAAATGTGATACCCCGACTCCTTATTGAGCACTACCTTTGTCAGATGAAAACAATTACTATTGCGATCATTGAAGACGACCCTATCGTACGGGAAAGCCTGCACACATTTTTCGGGGATAATGCTCAGCTTGAAATACAGGCCTTTGCCAACTCGGTAGAGGATTTTTTAAAAATGCTCGACACCGACCCAGAGGTACAACCAGCCATTCTGCTACTTGACATACAGTTGCCTGGAATGACGGGCATTGCTGGCATTCCCCGCATTCGGGAGCGTCTTCCAAATGTGAGCATCATCATGCTTACCACGTTTGAAGACAGTGAAAAAATCTTTGGAGCCCTCTGCGCGGGCGCATGCTCTTATCTGTCTAAACAAACGCCTTTGGCAAAAATTCTGGAAGCGGTGCAGACCGTGAGCCAGGGAGGCTCCTATATGTCAGCTTCCATTGCGCGGAAGGTGGTCGAATATTTTGCGCCAAAACAAAAGACGCAGACCAATGCGCTCACGGAGCGCCAGCAGGAAATCGTGCAGGGCATCGTAGATGGCTTGAGCTATAAAATGGTTGCAGCCCGCCTCGACCTTTCCATTGATACCGTACGCACGCATATCATGAACATTTACCGTACGTTGAACATCAACAGCAAAGGGGAACTGATAAAATATGCGTTGGATGGAAAGTTGTTTTGATTCGGCCTGTGAACCCGCAGAAACATGCCGCGCGATGCTCCGTTCCAAACAATAAGTCACTTTAATTTTAAAAATTTAACGTGACGTATGTATTGGCAACATCCTATTATCTGGGCGGAAACCTATAAATTGGTCAATGCAGTAAATAGCTAGCCAGAATTGGCACAAACCGCCTTTTACAGCAGAAACTTAAATATAGGCCCTTTTCAAATTCCGACAAACAGATAGCCGTTTTTACCACACATTTGTATCGAATGCGTGTTTATTATGAACTCAGTTCAACACTCCATCCACCACCAGACTTTGAAAAGGATTTCATTCCTACTCGTAATCGCTTTTTTAGCCCAACAGGCCTGCCGACCGGCATTGCCCGAGGAAGTTCCTTGGCCCACCAAAATTTGTGTGCGCGTTCAGCACCATACCCTGCCAATCCCGCAAACAACGGTGTATGTGAAGTACCACACGGATACTTTCCCAGGTTACGATAAGCCGCCTTCTTATTACGATGCGTCCTTTAAAACGGGCCTCGACGCTCGCGGTTGCCTCGAATCCGTACCGGAAGGCAGCCATTGGCTCGTGGCGATTGGCTATGACAGTTTGTATTACCCACACGATGTCAGGGGGAGCATGAGAGCGGTGATTTCCCTTGAGTACAAGCCTGTGCTAGATACGATTTTGTATGTTTCGGAATAGTCTGTACCTGCGGCTTTAGCCGCAGGATACCGAGTGTGGCTTCCTGCGGCTAAAGCCGCCGGT
>JANMME010001029.1:0-13430 GCA_031373015.1 Saprospiraceae bacterium | reverse complement strand
TTTGGATTCAAATAATCAAAGACTCCCAAAAGGAATGCCTCTGCAACATCATCTTCGCAGAGCACATTTAGCTTCTCAATGGATTGTCCATAGAAAGCTTTCTGGATGATATCGCGATACGGAGGTCTGACTTCCACGTTATCAGCGGTTCGCTCTAAAAAAATACGCCCTTCAACCGGTACACAGTCCAATACAACTGGGCTATGGCTGGTCACAATGATTTGCAGGTCATTTCTCACTGCAAGCCGTTGTAATTCAAGCATGACCTGCTGTTGTGTATATGGATGAAGCCCTGCTTCGACTTCGTCTATAAGGATAAGTGCGTTATGAAGGCTTGATATTTCCTTGGAAATTCGAAGCAAAGCCCGCTCTCCAGCCGACATGTGAAACTCCGAATATTGGCTTTGATTTCTAAAAGCGAACAACAAATCGCGTCCACCTTTCTTCAAAAGAGCCATCTCAGCGTAATCAAAGGACAATATACGTTGGGCAAAGGAAATAAGGTCAGCGGTAATTTCCTCTACTCCAAAGTTTTGTTGCCCGATTTGTAAAACACTGCGCACTTCGGAAGGACTCGTCAGGTTGGCCAATGTGCGCAAATAAACGGCTCGCTGTGGTTGTGCGCCACCTTTCTGCCCCAAAAAACTCTTGTTCCATTGTTTCCCTCTCGACCACTGCATGGCATTGCTTTTCCCATTGTGAATGTACCTATACTGAAATATGGTAGACTGGTCATCGTCAGAATACCTGCTCTTGGGCGGGTGAATCGTGGTAAAGACCGTATCAACAGTTGCAGGCCCTTCCCAAGTTATAGTTGGCTCTCCAGTTTTGATGTTTAAATTGGGAAAAAGTGTAGCTGGAGAAAAATCTTTCACATTGCCACCAGGCACTTGATACCCACAAGAACATGCAAATAATACGGTAGTCTTCCCACATGCATTTGGCCCAGCCAATACTGTCACCGGAAAATCAAACCGAACAGTCAAGTCCTTTATTCCTCTAATATTTTGAATAGAAACTTCTTCCAAAAACTCTTTGTACTGACTCTTTTTGGCTCTAAGCTGATTCCAAACCTGTTCAAAGTGCTTTTTCATATCTGATATTTTACTGCAAAAATAGACAAAATCATTTCTTCTTATTCCTTAAAACCGCCTCACCGACTCAATGATATAAAGCGGCCTGTTTTTGATTTCGCTGTAAATATTCGACAAATAAATAGACATCACATACAAAATCAAACAAGTAAGCGCGAAAAAAACCGAGATCAGCACCACCAAAAAGGCCCAACCGGAAAGGCTTTCGACGTGCTCTCCAAAAATGTCCACATTCGTAAGTTTGACTTTAACTGCATTGAAAATAGCAACGACCGCCACTAGCACCGAGAACATAAAAATCCAAAGCAACAGGCTGCGTAGAAATGTGGTGAAGGAGGTAACGGCCACCAGGGCGGTGCGGAACTGTTCGCCAAAACTCAGCGCTTGATCTGGGTGCAAGGGTTCGGCAACGGGAATGCTCGCTGTAGAATAGCCAACCAGGGCGTAGTTGGCTTTCAAATAACGGCTGTTCTCTCGAAGCCGCAAGAGCGAATTGAGCGCCCGACGGCTGATAAGCCGCGTGTGGTGTGCCCAAGGGTCAATCCGCAACTGCGAGTATCGGCTAAGAATATAATAGAAAATCTTGTACAACAGCCGCTGTGCGAGGGACAAACGCCGCTCTTTAGCACGGAGGTACACGATGTCTTTGCCCTTTTGGGCCAGCTCCCACATTTGGGTCACTAAGGCTGGCTTTTCTGCAAAATCGAATTCGAAAACAGCCGTGTAATCTCCGTTGGCGCGATCCAAGCCCGCCAAAATCGCATTGTCACGATTAACCTTTGTACTTAAATTCAACAGAAAAATATTCTTCCGCAAATCTTCCGGTAGTGGGCGAATAGAAGTCTCCATACTGTCTATATCACATCCATTATTCACCAAAACGAACTCAAAATGGCTGAAATTTGCCGACAATTCTCCATAAAGGCCAGCTAGCCAAGCCGCCAATTGGCGCACATCGTGTTGGGATTGCAACACGCCAACAATGGAAAGGAAAGATTGGCGAACGGAAGAGTGCATGGGCTTTTAATAGAAGCAGCAGCCGTTTTACCCCCGAAGACATATCTTAGAGGGACGGACTTTATAGCTCAAATATCTGTAAAATACTGACGCAAGAGCGTTGCGTCTTTTGCTTTGATGCGCCCGGAGAGAATGAGCCGAAGTTCGCGGCGACGAGCGGCCCCCTCAAAAAGTTGCTGTTCCTCACTAGACAATGGGAGCACGGGCGGTACAGATATGGGATTTTTTTTCTTGTCGTCCATTGCAACGAATGTAAAATAGGCGTGGTTGCAACGTCGGGGCTGTTGGCCTTTGATATCGTTGGCAAATACTTCTACATAGATTTCGACAGACGTATTAAAGGCTCGTGTAACGGAAGCTTCGAGGGTAATGACATCGCCTAAAAAGATCGGGTTCTGGAACGATATATGGTCCACCGCAGCTGTTACCACATGGGCTTCGCAATGTTTCCCGGCACAGATCGCACTCACGATATCCATCCAGCGCATGAGATAGCCGCCCATCAGATGGCTCATGGGGTTGGTGTCGTTGGGCATGATGAGCTCGGTCATCACGGTTTTGCTGTCTGAGACTTTTTTGGGAGCGAGGGTATTGGACTTGGATGTATTTTTTGCCATGTTTAGCTTTTTAACGCCGACATCCCTGAATGTTATTCTATTTCGGTGGTGTCGGTGGTGTCGGTGTCCTTCGGTGTTCTTCGGTGTTCAAAATCAAGATTCAAATTGCAATTTAGCCAGGCTCGAATACGCCCCATCGGTTTTGGCTGAAAGCTCCTCATGGGTGCCTTGCTCCACGATTCTGCCATGTTCGAGGACATAAATACAATCCACCTCCCGAATGGTAGCCAAACGGTGCGCAATGATAATGCTCGTACGGCCAACCATCAAGCGATTGAGGGCTTCCTGCACCACTTTTTCCGATTCCGCATCGAGCGAAGAAGTAGCCTCATCCAACAACAAAATGCTGGGATTGCGTAAAATAGCCCGGGCGATGGCGATACGCTGGCGTTGCCCCCCGGAAAGTTTAATGCCCCGCTCACCCACGATCGTATCCAACCCATCAGGGAACATCGAAATGAAATCCCAGGTGTTCGCTTGTTTAGCGGCTTCTATGATTTCTTCCTCCGTTGCGTCAGGCTTACCGTATAAAATATTTTCCCGGATCGTGCCACCAAAAAGGATAACCTCTTGAGGGACAATGGCAAAGTTCTGACGGTAGGATTCCAATTCGTAATCGAATATATCCCGCCCGTCCATCTGGATTTTACCGGATGTGGGGAAATGGAATTGCAGGAGCAATTGCATGATGGTGGATTTGCCGGCACCACTTTGGCCTACTACTGCCACTTTTTTCCCGGCAGGGATTTCGAGGCTGACTCCTTTAAGCACTTCCACATCGGCCCGCGTGGGGTAGGAAAACTGGATTTGGTTAAAGGAGATATTGCCGCGAAAACGTCCGGCGGCTACCCCACCACGTGCATGTTCTTCTATTTCAGAAGGCGATTTGAGGATTTCCCGTAAACGCTCCGTTGCACCGACGGCGCCTACCAGTTCAGTGTAAAAATTCCCCAAACTGGCGATGCTTCCGCCAATAACTGCCGTATAAGTAATGAAAGCGATGAGGTCGCCCCCCGTAAATTTTCCCGGAGTGCCGACCGGCAAAGCCGCATCGGTTTGCACCATGTGCATCCCGTATAAGATCACAAAGAATAAGGCGCCAAAAAGCATTGTAATGATGAACACCGCGAACACCGCCCGCCCTTTGGCATAGCGCATAGACACTTGCACTACATCAGCATTTGACTTTCCATAGCGTTGACTTTCAAAGAGTTCGTTCGTAAAAGCCTTTACAGCGTGAATACTCTGTAACGTTTCGTCGAGGATGGTATTGGTACTGGCCAACTTATCCTGCCGTTGTTTGGAAAGTTTGCGCACCCATCGGCCAAAAACCATGGCGCCGATCACAATGACCGGGAAAGTGGCAAGCATCACCAGTGCAAGCCGGTGCGACATCCACCAGAGCACCCCGATGCCACCCACGAGGATGATGATCTGGCGAAGAAATTCGGCCAGCACAAAGTAGAAGGTGTTGTAAAGTTTTTCCACGTCGTTGGTGAGGCGGCTAACCAGCTCACCAACCCGGCTTTTTTCAAAAAAAACAATGGGCAGCGAAATGAGCCGCCGATAGAGCGCCACGCGGATGTCGGCGGTGCCTCGTTCGCTCACCTGGGCAAACATCATGACCCGGAGATACGACACAATGCCCTGAAAAACAAGGATTAAGACGAGCCAAAGGCCTATTTTGGGCAGGTCAAGGTCCGTAGGAATATTCCCCTGTGCAACATCGAGCGAGCGACCGATCAGGGCAGGAAACACCAGGAACACTGTGCTCCCAAGGAAGAGCAGCACCAGCCCAAAAATGAACTGCACCCGATAAGGCCGGATGAAAACAAATATCTTGAGTGCTTCGCGAAGGCTTTCACGGGTGAGTTTGGGGCGGGAATTTTCTTCTTCTTTCTGCATGATGGCGTTAATATCGGGACTTTTTTACCAGCCATAGCCCTAAGGCGAAGGCCGGTAAAGATATGGTGGCGTTAATATGGGGACTGACCCGCCTTCGCCCTAAACGGGCTATGGCGGGTAAAGGCACAAATTTCGGGACTCGAACAGATTTGCCGTGTAAAAGTTGGGTAAAGTTGAAGGAGCACCTTCGTCTGTTTTATCTTTGCCCCATGTACACCCTCCTACTCTCCATTGTCGGCGGCCTTTTTGTGGCCATGTTGTTCGTAAATGTTTACTTTCGAGCCAAGGTGCTCAAGGTATATGGCGTCTTGGCGCGAAACAAAGTCGAGTTTGGCGCGGCACATATTTTCAACCGACAAAAACTTGAAGAAGAAATTTTGCCGCGCTACCCACAGTTCCGCAACGAAATTGAAAGTTTCGTTCGGCATATACGGTATTCCATCAAAATGGCGTCGGTCTTGCTGGCGTTGATTACGGCATTTGGGGCTTTATTGATGTATTTTAGGTAATTCATGGAAAAGAATTACACCAGTCAAGCCCTTTATCTTGCAATCCTTGTTTTGATCCTCCTGACCGGCCTCTCCTTGCTGCCAGCGGGCATAACTTTGGGTGATTTCGAGTTCCGCAAAATGGACATATTCGCCGACGTGCGCGATTCGATTGCCGTGGATTTGCCTAGTCAAATCAATGAATTGCCCACGCCTGACACCATTGAATATCTTCCCCAAGATTCGATCTCTTTGCCTGACACTACTGGCGCACAAGCCCATGCAGATTCCATGCGCGTGATCCCGCCAAAGGACTCCGTCTTTTTTGGCAAAACAATTGAAGACTACACCTTTGACCAACAAGGGCTTAACCACTTTTTCGCCGCCGTTGATTCCATTTCGCGTGGACGCACCGTTCGCGTGGCCTGGTATGGCGATTCCTTCGTGGAAGGTGATATACTGGTGGGCGATTTGCGCGATTCCTTGCAAACAGCCTGGGGCGGCGCAGGGGTGGGCTTTGTCCCCATCACCTCTGAAGTAGCACAGTTTAAGCGCAGCCTCAAGCATGATTTTCGCGGTTGGATCGCTTATTCCATTGTAAAAAAATCTGAAGACCGCCCGAGGCTCGGCCTTAGCGGCTATGCCTACCGCCCGGAGGCAGAGGCTAAAGTCCATTACGAGGGCGTCCAATATTTCAAGCATACGCAGCGCTGGAACCAGCTGCGCTTTTTTTACACGGCTGCAACGGCCCGCTCTTTTGTGTGGCAAGCAGGTGGCGAGCCACCCCATGAAGAAAATTTGCCCGCCAAAACCGACAGGCTCGGCAGTTGGAAATGGCAAGGTTCAACTAGCGGCACCGATGCATTTGCTATTAGGTTCCCGGACGCGGATGGGCTAATAGCTTATGGCGCTACCCTCGAAAGCGGCCGCGGTATTTACATAGACAACTTTTCGGTGCGCGGCAACAGCGGGGGCCCATTGAAACTTCTCGACCCGGCGTTTATGCGCCAATTCGACGCCGTGCAGCAATACGACCTGATCGTGCTGCAGGTAGGCCTGAATGCTGTGAGCAATTCACTGAACAATTTAAGATGGTATGAGGCCGAACTTGACCGAACGTTCAAACACTTGAAAAAATGCTTCCCTGGCAAACCCATTTTGGTGGTCAGCGTGGGCGACCGGGACGGCAAAATCGGCACTGAAATCCGGACGATGAGCAGCGTTCCAGCCATTGTACAGATGCAACGCAACTTAGCGCGGAAGCATGGGCTGCTTTTCTACGACCTCTTTTGGGGAATGGGCGGGCCGAACACCATGCTCCGTTTTTCATACCATAGGCCGAGATTGGCCAACACCGACTACACCCACCTCACCCACGAAGGCGGAAAAGTGGTGGGAACCATGTTCGCCAAGCTGTTTTTGCAGGAACAAGCCAAATGGCGCGTAGATAGGAAGCCTCAGTGATGCCCATCTTTTGTACTTTTGCTTTACAAATTTAAAATCAAACTCATTATGAGCGTTTTAGAAATGAAAGGCGAACTCCACGACTTGCTCGCGCAGGTGAACGAGGAGAGCCATTTGGAAAAAATAAGGGCGTACATGTTGCGCCTCTTGTCTGCAGCAGACTCCAAATCGGAGTACGACGGCCTCACCGCAGAACAATATGCAGATCTTTTGCTCGCTATTGAAGAGTCCGAAGATGAGGAGAACTTGGTATCGGAAGAAGAAGCACACCAGATGTTTGCCAAATGGAAAGGACGTTAAAATACAGCAAACGAGCCCTAAAACAGATCAATCAAACCATTGATTACATTGATAGAAATCTAAGCTCAAAAGGGGCTGACGCTATTTTAGAGCAGATTGAAGAAAAGATGAAGCGGGCAAAATTGCACCCAGAAAGTGGCAAACTTTCTGCAAAAAGCAGCAACATTCGATATTTTTTGATAGGTCGTCATCGGCGTTTATATTACCGTTATTCTGATCGCCTCGTAACTGTGCTGGCGCTGTTTGACACCCGTCAAGACCCCCGAAAGCAGCCTTTTTGATTATTGAACAAGAATCTCTATGTACCCTCCTCTTTTCCGTTCGCGCCTATTGTCCTGCTTTGCTTTTTCGCTGCTATTTATCGGGCAATGTCAATCGCAATTCCGTCCGCCCCAAGTTCAAATCACCGATGCCGATACGGTTGGGGCGGGCTATAGTTTCATCCGGCAGGATGACAACGAGATCGAAAACCGGGCTTATCTGGAGCATGTTTTTGAGAAGCTCTTCACCCAACGGACCCAAGGCGGAAAGAAAATCAGCATTGTCCACATCGGCGATTCGCATATTCTGGGCAATTTTCTCACCCGGGAAGTACGAGACCGTTTGCAGCGAGAGTTTGGGGATGCTGGCAGGGGATTGCTTTTCCCCTACAAATTGGCGCAATCCAATGGTGCTAAAGATTTTCTGGCAGAAACCAATTGCAAGTGGATCGGTGCAAATTGCCAGCGCGACCTCTCGCCGGAAACCAATTTTGGGGCTGCGGGCTTCAAACTCAGCACCACCAACCCAAATGCCGAACTCACCTTCCGCATGCGCGACACGGCCACTTCCGAAAGCCGTTTTTTTACAAAAGTGACCGTTTTCCAGCGCAAGACGGCCCTAGAATACGACCTGGAAGTACGCGACGAAACCTCCAATCAAGTCGCGCAACTTTTCATAGAAGACGAATATGCCCGATCCTTTTATTTCGACCGCCCCGTAGGCTCTGTCACCATAGCGGCCAAGAAAAACACCGCTCAGGAAAGAACCCTGACCATTGACGGCATTTCCATCGAGAACGAACTCAGCGGGGTGCTTTACCACTCTATCGGGGTAAATGGGGCAAAATATATGGATTTTGCCCGTGCAAAATACTTTGCCCAGCAAGTAGCAGACCTTGAGCCAGACCTTGTCATTCTTTCCTTTGGCACCAACGAAAGCCAGGGCAACACAGATCCCAACTATATGCGCCACACGATGGATCTGCTCACCAAACAGATCCTCGAGCGCAGCCCATCCGCCCGAGTCATGCTCACCACGCCAGCCGACTCCTACCTCCGTGGCAAGGGACTCAACCCGCACATGGCAGAGACGAGCGAAATGATCCGAAAATTCGCTCGCGAAAAAGGCTTTGCCTTGTGGGACTTGTTCAACTTCTCGGGTGGGGAAAATTCTTCTGTACTTTGGAAATCAAACAACTTAATGACCTCTGATTCCGTGCATTACACCAAGCAAGGCTATGCTTTGCAAGGCAAACTTTTGTACCAGTCTTTGATGAAGGGGTACAATGGGTTTGTGGAGGGGAAGCGATAACCCCAGAAAATCCGTTCAACAATTAAAAATTGAATATTCGTTTAATCTTTTTTCTAATTCTAAGTCTTTTTTCTTGTCGTGTCACAGAAAAAAGCAATGTAACCTTGGTCAATTATAGGGATTGGAAATCATTCGTGTCAAAAATTTTCGAAGCGGAATTGGTTATTGTATGTAAAAATTGGCCTAAAGAATGGGATGAATGCCCAGATGGAGTATTGGATTGGGAGGCGATTGATAGTATTAATATTAGAAACGATATTACACTAATTGACGGCCTAAAGAAATCATTTGGTATAAAAGAGAATAAACCATGCAAAGTAGCCCTAATTCATGAGTTTGATGAAGGGTTTAATTCATGGTATATTGAAACCTTTCTAATAAAGTCCGGTACAAAATGGAAAGGTAAAAAGTTATCCAGATCTGCTCCGCCTGGAAGCCTGGCAGACCTAATGGATGAAAAGCCCATTGAAAAAGCAGTTGACTTTTCTGAGGATGAAATAGATTATTATCGCAAATTGAAATCCGGGACATTTGCCCACAATGGTGGAATTAAAATAATTACTTTTTTGAATGAGAAGAATGAGATTACTGGCTGCCATATGGTGCTTTACCCATGATAAAAATTGAGGTTTAAAATTTGAACCATTAGCCTTGCAGGCACGTCTTAACAAAGGCCAAAACTTCAGCCTCCTCTGTTGGCCTGAACGCTTTCCAATCCCCGTGTTTTGCAAACCAGGTCACCTGCCGCTTGGCGTAATTGCGTGAATGCTGCTTTATTTTCGCTATGGCCTCTTCGCGGCTGACTTTACCATCAAAAAAATCAAAAAATTCCTCATATCCCACCGTGCTCAAGGGTGGCCGATGACGATACCGCAACAGCGCTCGCGCCTCCTCTTCTAAACCGGCGGCAATCATCCCGTCCACGCGGGCTTCAATGCGGGCGTAGAGTACAGGGCGCGGCAAATCCAGCAAAATATAGATCGGTTGGAATGGGCGGGCTTGCTTTTGGCTTTGCTGCAAAAAAGCGGAATACGGTTGCTCCGTTTCGAAGCATACTTCCAGGGCACGGCGCAGTCGAGCGGGGTTTTGTTGGTCAATCTTCGCAAAATGCCTTGGATCGCGCTGCTCAAGTTCGCGCTGAAGCCATGGAAGGCCGCCTGTTTTTTCGCCCGTTTCTACGGTTTTTCTTGTTTCAGCGGTAATCTCAGGAAACTTGTCTAAGCCCTCACAAACCGCTCGGAGATAAAGGCCAGATCCGCCCACAAGAATGGCTACATCTTTTTCTAAAAAGATTTTTTCTAAAACCGCCAGTGCGTCGCGCTCAAAATCGCCCACACTGTAATCGTCCACAACAGAATGAGAATCAATAAAATAGTGGGGCGAAGCGGCCAATTCTGCCGGGCTTGGCTTGGCCGTCCCGATGTTCATCTCCCGGTAAAACTGACGGCTATCAGCAGAAAGAATCGAGGTCTGGAAGTGTCGTGCCAGATGAATGGCGAGCGCTGTCTTGCCCGTTGCCGTAGCGCCTCCGATGACAAGGAGTTTTTTCATAGGGGTTGAGGGTTGAGGGTTGAGGGTTGAGGGAGTGTGCTAAACCCTAAACCCTAAACATGCTCAACCATTGATATTAGCGACTCAAAAAGCCCTCTCCCATCTGTATTTTCGAGCACTTCCTCACTGGCGCGCTCCGGGTGCGGCATCATGCCAAAAACATTGCGCTGGGCGTTGCATATCCCGGCGATGTTCCGGGTAGCGCCGTTGGGGTTTGATTGGGGCGTTTCATTCCCATTGGTGTCGCAATAACGGAAAAGCACCTGGTCGTTGCGTTCCAGTTCGTCCAGCGTTTTGTCGTCGGCAAAGTACCGGCCTTCCGCGTGAGCAATGGGTATTTTAAGGGCTCGACCCAATTCAAGTCCCTCGGTGATGGGTGATTGATGCGTGACTGCCTTGATCCACACATTGTCGCAAATAAATTTTTGGCCACCATTGCGGAGCAGAACGCCGGGCAGCAACCCCGATTCGCAAAGAATCTGGAAGCCGTTGCAGACGCCAAATACAAAACCGCCCGCTGTGGCATGCGCCTTTACTGCTTGCATAATGGGCGAAAACCGGGCAATTGCGCCTGCCCGCACATAGTCGCCGTATGAAAAACCACCTGGCAACACGACGCAGTCCTCAGGCCCGAAGCCAGCGGGAAGTTCGCGGTTTTTGTGCCAGATTTTGACCACGTCTTGGCCCATTATTTCGCCTAAAACGTGTACCATGTCGTCGTCACAATTGGACCCAGGGAAAACAATAACGCCAAATTTCATGAAGGTATGGAATGATAATGTTAGTTTTACCCGCCGAAGCCTTGGCGTAGGCGGGTAAAATTGATGGTTTCTAAAACACTGAATATGATAGATTTAGAAAAAAGTCTGCAAACTGGATAAACAACACAAAGGCCAAAATGCCTAGGTGCCATAGCTCTGCCCAAAATCGGTTGCGTATGCTCTGGAACGTCAGCGAGAGCAGGATGGCCATTGCCGCAGCAGGCAGCAGCAGGTGTTCCCAGCGCCATTCAGGGCGTAACAAAGTGGATAAGCCTCCAACGATCAAAAACCAGTACAAGACACTCACAAATTTCTGTGCCTGAATACCTTTTCGACTGTAAAGCGAGCCAAGCCCCCACAAAAAAACGAAAGTCAGAATGACTACAAGCGCGGTTTTTAGCGCAAGTTTGGCCTCCAAAACAGCATCAAAATGATACAATTGCAGTAAGTTGCTCCATTGAATGTCCCGAAATTCAGCGCCGCGGTCTGCCCAAAAATACCAAAGCCAGGCCAGAAATAGTGGCACAAACGCACCCGTCAAAAATACAAACCGCTCGTACAGCCGAAATACACGAACCACTTTGATCCCCGCAAAAGCCGCTATTAAAAGCCACAAAGCAGGCGGGTAAAACAGGCTTGCAACACCAATCCATAAAGCCGCGTCAAAAATGGCCCCGGTCACGTTCGGCTTTTGGTACGCCTTGTAAATCCGCCAAAGCGAAAACGGAACAAAGGTAGCAGCCACCAAAGGTGCAGAGAGGAATAGGAAATCTGGCAAAATACTGGCACTGAGCGCATAGAATAACCCGGGGAACCAGTTGCGGTCTCCCATCAATCGAAACTCGTCAGCCAAGAAGTTGACGGACAATGCCTGGATGAAGACCAAAATCGCTGCGATTGCTGCGGAGTAAAAGGGTTGGCCTGCAAGCGGCCCAAACCAAGATTGGTACAACAATCCGGCATCAGCAGCCTGGAAAATGGGCTGGACTGCACCCATCAAAGCCCCCAAATGCACCAAGATGACATAGAGCGCAAGTGGAATGGCGACGAAAAACTGGTTGCTGCGAAAAAAACTAAGCACAAGGTATGTTTATAGCCGCGAAGGTCGGTAAAACCCTGAAAAGGCAGGGCCTGTTGAACAGAAATTCAAGGATTTAAGCAAAAAAACTGCGCAGTCTCGTACTTTCGCCCTGTGCGAATCCTACTCATCGAAGACGAAATCAAAACTTTACAGTCGCTCCGTCAAGGACTGGAAGAACATGGCTGGACTGTGAACACAGCCTCTGATGGGTTATTTGGCCTGCGTTTAGCCCAGCAAAGTGATTATGATGTGATTGTGTCTGACATTACCATGCCGGGCATGAGTGGTCTGGAACTATGCCGCAAACTTCGAGCGGGGAGCCTTGCTACCCCCATCTTGCTACTCACGGCGTTGAGTCAAACAGACGACAAAGTAACCGGGCTTGACGCTGGTGCTGACGATTACCTGGCCAAACCCTTTGAATTCAAGGAATTGGTGGCCCGCATCAAGGCACTTGCTCGTCGGCCAACGGCTACCATGAGGGCAGAAAACATCCTGCGATTCCATGATTTGGAGCAAGACCTTGATGCCAAAACAGTACGTCGCGCTGGCAAAGAGATCCTGCTTACCCCCCGAGAATTTGCACTTTTGGAATTCTTTTTGCTCAATCCAGGCAAGGTGCTATCCAAAGTAGAAATCGCCGAAAAAGTTTGGGATGTAGATTTTGACACCGGCACTAATGTTATCGAAGTCTATGTCAATTACCTGCGCAACAAGATGGACAAGGGTTTTGATCAAAAACTCATTCATACTCAGTTCGGGCAAGGTTATGTGCTTAAAATTTGACTGTTGACTGTTGACTGTTGACCGTTGACTGTCAACAGTCAACAGTCAACGGTCAACAGTCCAACATCCAACGTCAATCATGCTAACCCTTTATCTCATCCGTCACGCCAAATCCAGTTGGGGCAATCCCGGCTTGCGCGACCACGACAGACCGCTCAATGAACGTGGCCTCCACGATGCGCCTAAAATGGCTCAGTTGCTGGTAGAACATGGTGTGAAGCCCGATCTTCTGGTCAGCAGCCCTGCTAAACGCGCCCTTACGACTGCTTTGTTTTTCGCGGAGGCCTTTAAATTGGATGCCGGAGAAGTAGTTCGAGAACCGAATATTTACGAAGCATTCCCACAAGAAATCCTGCGCATTATCAGTGCATTGCCATCCTCGGCACACACTGCCATGCTGTTCGGGCACAACCCAACCTTCACAGAAGTCGCCAACCATTTTATCGAAAACGATTTTATCGAAAACGTGCCGACTTGCGGTATCGTAAAAATCACCTCCACCGCTGCATCATGGTCGGAATTCTACGAAGGGAATTCTAAAGTGGCAGCCTGTTATTTCCCAAAAGAAGTTTTATGAAGTTAAACATTGGACATTGGACTTTGGACATTGGACCATGGACGTTAGACGTTGGACGTTTTACCCGCCGAAGCCTTCCCGCCTGCCGAGCCTTCCTGCCCGCCCCCCCCTGCCGAGCCTTACAGCCCCCCCCCGCCAGGCAAGCCGTGCTGCCCGCCCAGGCTTGGCGGGGCGGGGCGGGGGGGCAGGGTCGGCAGGGCGGAGGGCATCGGCGGGG
>JANMME010001022.1:0-9532 GCA_031373015.1 Saprospiraceae bacterium | reverse complement strand
CCCCGCCGCACCACCCGCGCAAAGGGGTAATCGGTTTTTGTATCAAGGACTTTGGCATAGGGCAACTTAAATTGGTTGGGTGATCGGTATAGTACGGCGAAGCAAAAATATGCTATTTCATTAGATTTTGTCTAATTATTATCCTTGTTTTTTTGCAAATTGAACGACAAAAACAAACAACCCTCCGTGTAACCGAAAATCTCTCGATGCTTTATGGCTGCTCGGTCAGAAGGATTAAACTCTGACCATTCCCGGCACTAAGCAAGTTTTGCATTGTGAAATCAAATTTTCTTACTTCTTTTGCCCAGCGAATAGGGTTCCGAAGAACCTTGCTTTTAAACTGTTTTTGTCCGAAAATAAGATCTAATCTGCATGAAGCAAACATACAAAACTTTGACTGCCAGTCTCTTCTGCCTATTAATTGGAGGAACTTGGCTAGATGCCCAGATTACTATCAAAGGAAAAGTGCGGGATGCTGAAAGTGGCGAAGATCTCATTGGCGCTAGCGTGGTGTTGACAAGCGGCACGGGCGGTGCGCTTACCAACTATGAAGGCGAATTTATTATCAAGGCCGAGGCTTTCCCCGCCACCATCAAAATCTCTTACACAGGTTACGAACCACAAGAGGTGGTCGTGAACGACGCTGCGCAAAAGATTGATGTGCGCCTCTCCGCTGCCAGCATCCTCATGGAAGAAGCCGTGGTGGTGGGCCAACGAATAGACGACAAACAAAAAGCCGCGCCGCTCACGGTGGAAAACATGGACGCCATTGCCATCAAACAGACCGCTTCAGTAAATTTCTATAATGGCCTTGGCAATTTAAAAGGGGTTGATTTGACCACTGCTTCCTTGGGATTCACCATCATCAATACGCGCGGCTTCAACTCAACCAGCCCGGTGCGCTCGCTCCAAATCATTGACGGGGTAGATAACCAAGCCCCCGGGCTCAATTTTTCACTTGGCAACTTCCTCGGTTCCAGCGATTTGGACGTTACCAAAGTAGACCTCATTCAGGGGGCGAGTTCGGCTTTTTACGGCCCTAACGCTTTTAACGGGGTGATTTCGATGGAGACCAAAAACCCTTTTATTCATCAAGGATTATCCGTCTCTTTGAAATCCGGAGAACGTAGTCTTTGGGAAGGCGCTATCCGTTGGGCCGATGCTTTCAAGAACAAAAAGGGCGACGAGTTTTTTGCCTACAAACTCAACTTCTTCCACCTCCGTGCCAACGACTGGGAGGCCGACAACTACGAGCCGGTAACAGATACCGATTCGGGTGGAAAGTTTTACACCACCGAGCAAAACCCGGGCCGCTACGATGCGGTAAACATCTATGGCGACGAATATGTGCCACGCTTTGATGGCTCCAGCAACTCCGCTTGGAGCAGCGGCCGGGCGGGATTGAACATTTACCACAGGACGGGCTATCGCGAGACGGATCTTGTGGACTACAACACGCGCAACACCAAAGCCAATGCAGCGCTTCATTTCCGGACCAATCCTGCAAAAGGATTTGAATCGCCAGAGCTGATCTTGTCTTCCAGCTTCGGTTCGGGTACAACCGTTTATCAAGGGGATAACCGTTTCAGTTTGCGGGATATCCTGTTTTTTCAGAACAGGGTCGAGTTCAGAAAAAAGGATAAGTATTTCTTAAGAGCGTATTCTACCAATGAAAATGCCGGTAATTCCTTCGACCCTTATTTTACGGCCTTGAAAATGCAGCAACTTGCAAAAGATAACCAGCGTTGGGCTTCTGATTATGAAAAATGGTGGACCTCGCCCAATCTTGGAAATGTGTATTTTGGCAAGATGGAAGAGGAATGGGGCTTCCCGGTGCCATCCACGAATATGGCAACGGAAGCAGAACTTGCGGCCATTCAGGCATGGATGCTTGAATATCGGGACTCACTGGCCGCCCAACACACGCTGGCGGAGGCTTATGCCAATGAAGCGCATAACATTGGTGCCCAAACCCCTGCGTACGACTTTTTCCAACCAGGTACAGCCCGTTATGATTCACTTTTTAACGCGATCACTTCGAAAAAATCAAGCCAGGGCGGTACTAAATTCTTTGACAAATCTGCCCTTTACCATATTCATGGAGAATATCGCTTTACCCCTAAATGGCTGAATTACTGGTCGCTGGGCGCCAATGTCCGGCTTTACCGCCCAGTATCCGAAGGCACCATTTTTTCCGATACCCTTACTTACAGCCGCGATGCTAATGGGCTTGTTCTGGATTCGACTTACCGAACAATAAAGAATAGCGAGTTCGGTATTTATACGGGGGTAGAACGAACCCTGGGCGATTGGAAACTTAATGGAACCGTTCGGGTGGACAAAAATCAGAACTTTGATTTGCTGGCGACGCCGGCGGTTTCAGCCGTCTGGAATCCAGCGGAAAACAATTACCTGCGCGCCTCCTTTTCTTCTGCCATCCGGAATCCAACGCTCACGGACCAATATCTTTACCTGAATGTCGGACGGGCTACGCTTTTGGGCAACATAACCGGGTTTAACAATCTCTACACCTTAAATTCACTGCGCGATTATTTAGCAGTGCCTTTTCCAACCCAATCGCTCTTGAAACAATTTAACGTAGCGCCGATCCAACCTGAAAAGGTCAAGACCTTTGAGCTGGGCTATCGCACCACCTTGTTCAAGAAATTGTACGTAGATGCAGGCTATTACTATAGCATTTACGACAAATTTATCGGATACAATATTGGCATTGATGCAGTGATCAATCCGTTCTTTGGTCTTGATTACAAATCCATCAAGGCCTATCGGATTGCGGCTAATTCGACCAATACCGTAACGACCCAGGGGTTTGCTATTGGGACTAACTATTATTTTGCCGACTATTTCATGGTCCAGGGCAACTATTCCTGGAACCGCCTCAACACAGCGGTAGACGACCCGATCATTCCCGCTTTCAATACCCCCGAACACAAGTACAATGTTGGCATCAGTGGCCGTGATATGCCGGTAAGCAAGAAAAATAAAAAACTGCTTTGGGGCTTTAATTTGACCTACAAATGGATACAAGGCTTTACATTTGAAGGTTCTCCGCAATTCACGGGCTTTATCCCAACCTACGACATGCTCGACGCGCAGGTCAATTTGAACGTTCCGATCAGCGGTGCTCAATTGACATTCAAACTCGGAGCTGCCAACATACTCGACAAACGCCGGTATCAAACATACGGCGGCCCACTCATCGGGCGGATGGGTTATTTGAGCATGGTGTATGATTGGAAGAAGAAATAAGTGACATTGGGCATTGGGCATTGAACATTGAACATTGGACATTAAACATTGAATCTGCTCCATCAAATCAACTGCAACACAATTGACAATCAACTATTCATTTACCTAACTCATCGTCATGGACATGAAAAAATTTGCCACTCTCTTCGCCCTTCTGTTTCTCTTTGCTGCTGCTACGGCCACGGCACAAGAGCGGTACAAAGACCAAGTTTTTACGAACGTCACATCTAACATTGATTTTTATGGCTCTAACTTTACGGTGCTGACACTCAGTACCCCCCTTGGTCACACAGCCCGTCAACCACTTGCAATGCGCGTCTATCAGCCTACCGGAGATGCGGAAACCAAGCGTCCTTTAATAATTTACTTCCATACGGGCAATTTCCTGCCTTTCCCGCAAAACAGCGGTTGTTATGGCACGATCAATGACTCCTCTTGCGTGGAATTTGCCACGCGCCTTGCCAAAATGGGCTATGTGGTGGCCGTTGCAGACTACCGTTTGGGTTGGAATCCGATCGCTGCCACGGAATTGGTGCGTCGCTTTACCCTCATCAATGCAGCGTATCGCGGGGTGCAGGATGCTCGCACCTGCATCCGTTATTTCCGCAAAGACGCGGCTACGACGAACAAGTACAAAATTGACACTGATAAAATTATCCTCTGGGGCCAAGGCACTGGCGGTTACATCACCCTCGCTTGTGCTACTTTGAACAACTACAGCGACATCATCAACACTTCGGAGCCTGGCAAATTCATGCTCAACGCTACCACTCCAATGATTATTCAGCCTTACAATGGCGACATTTATGGAAACCCGCCGGCACCTCAACCCTTATGCCTGGTAGATGCAGCGTACAATTCCTTCACGGGTATCCCTATTGGCGATACGCTCTGCGTACCCAACCACGAAGGTTATTCTTCCAATTTTGCAATGGCCGTGAATATGGGTGGTGCGCTTGGTGATAAATGGTGGTTGGATGCACAATCTCCGCCCATCGTTTCGTTCCACGTTTTGAGCGATCCATTTGCCCCTTGCGAAGATGGTCTTGTGGTAGTGCCACTGCCTCCAGACTACCCACCGGTGGTGAATGTAACCGGCTCATGCGGCGTTCAAACCTTGATTGAAAACTCCTTCCACACCAATGATGTGTTCAAAAAATCAGACGATTGCAACAACAACGTATTTGTGCAAAAGGCCAATACTATTAATGGCGGACGCGCTGGTTTTTATCCATTTTTCGGCACTCCTCCTAGTCCAACCGGAGGCGAACAATCCGGTCCATGGGAATGGGCTTCGGTGCCTCCTGCAACGGCTAACTGTAACACGAATGCAATTACGGCCCGTGCCTACATTGACACCATTATTGGGTATACCGCACCTTTGGCTTGCCGCGCGCTCAAAATTTGCTGCACGGTAGGCACGGAAGAATTGGTAAAAGGCAATATTGATCTCAATATCGCACCAAACCCGGCTTCCAACGAAGTGACGCTGACAGTACCGAGCGAATTCTTGATGCAAGGCGTGGAACTTTTCGACGCAAGTGGTCGCCTGGTGCGCTCGATGTACGGAATCAACCACAGCTCTGCTATTTTGGACCGCGGCAACCTGCCACGTGGGATTTACACTGCCAAGGTGTATTTTGCTGAGGGTGTGATGGCAAGGATGATCGTTTTTGAATAAGCGTGGGGCGAAATTCATTTCGCTTTCTCCAACGTCGTAAATTAAGCGGCGGCACGGTATCCAGCCTGTGTCGCCGCTTGCTTTTTACTTAACTATGGGCATTCTCCGAAACTACTACCTTTGGCCACTCAACCAACGAATCCCCCCTCCTTCGCTTTCTCCTTCGTTAAAACTTCGGCGAATGAATTGGCTTCGGCGGGTAAAAAATCCCCAAACAAACACATAAGCAACCCATGAAAGTTCTCATCCCCGTTGCCGGTGTTGGCACCCGCCTCCGACCACATACCTACACCCAGCCCAAGCCCCTGATGCCTGTGGCTGGCAAGCCTATCATTTGTTTTATTGTAGACAAACTTGTGGAGCTGGGTATCAAAGACTTTGTCTTTGTCATCGGCTATTTGGGTGATAAAGTACGGCATTTTATTGAAGAAGCCTACCCGGAACTGCATACCGAATTTGTCTATCAGGAACATCGCGAAGGCTCAGCGCACGCCGTCTGGACTGCTCGCGAGACGATTGAGGATGAAGACGAAATCTTCATCGCCTTTGGCGATTCTATTTTTGATCTGGATCTTCAGCAAATGCTAGACTGCCCACATTCCTGTCTTGGGGTAAAAAAAGTAGCAGATCCGCGCGATTTTGGGGTAGCAGAATTTGGGGAAGATAGCCGTGTGACCCGTTTGGTAGAAAAACCCAGAATCCCCAAATCTAACATGGCGATCGTCGGGCTTTACAAAATCCGAGAAGTGCCCGCGCTTATCCGCGCCACCGAACACCTTATTCAGAACGACATTCGCACCATGGGCGAGTTCCAGCTGACCGATGCCTTGCAGTACATGGTAGAGCAAGGAACGCATTTCCACACCATCCCCGTACAAAATTGGTTCGACTGCGGGAGAAAAGAAGTGCTGTTGGAAACCAACGCCATGTTGCTGGACCAACGCGGGGTCGCCACCAGCCAAAGGGATTTGCCTGAGTTTGGAAACACTATTTTTATTCACCCAGTGGCAGTTGGAAGCAACTGTTACATTGCCAACAGCATCATCGGCCCACACGTGAGCATTGGCGATAACGCCCAAATCAAGCGGAGCATCGTAAAAGACAGCATTATAGGCAATTTTGCTTCGCTTGAAGATGTGGTGCTCAAACATTCTGTCATAGGCGCTGATGCGAGCATTCGCGGTATGGATTTGAGCCTCAATATAGGTGATAACACGGAAATAGACTTTGGATAGTGGACGTTGGAAGTCTAACATCCAGAGTCAAACGTCCACTATCCAACATCCAATAAGCATGAAAGCATTTCGACATCTAACCCATCTTTTCCTACTGAGCCTTTTTTTGTTTTCACAAACGGCCTGCGTCTATTACCAGCGCTATTCGATGTCGAAAACAAGGCTGCAAAAAATCAATCCGGAGGGGCTTTCTATCTATGTGGTGGATGCAGCGCACCCGCTTACACGTGGTTGGTATTTGTCAGAGCCGAAATTTGAAAAGAACAGTGTCAGCGGGTTCATTAGCCGTATGGCAGAGGTGGAAACGCTCGAAGCCTCCATGCTGCGCGACCGCTCTGATGCCCAACAAAGCCGGAACGACATTCTGCTCTATGCCAAGCCGCAGTTCGCACTTGGGCTGCCTGACACTGCCACTTTGACCATTCAAAACACAAATTTGGAAAAGATAGAAGTGTGCGAACTCAACCATGTGCGAACCATTGGCATGCCCCTGTTGGGCTGCACAGGGGCATTGCTGTTGGCGTACCTTATATCGGGCGGGGGGGAGTAGCAGTGGTTGTACCGGCGACTTTAGTCGCAGGAACGCTGGGAAAACAGGGGGAGACTCTACATACCTGCGACTAAAGTCGCCGGTACATACTCACCACGTTTGGCTTTGATTCCAAAATGGCGGGCCGCCAAAAGGGTTGTTGTTTTGTGCACTTTGGCGGGCTGCTTCTTCCTCTTTAGCCGCCGAAGCCATTTGGGCGGCCTCTTCTGCCCTTACGGCCTTTGTTTTTTCAAAAATATCTTGTGGCAAAAAATAGGTCTTTTCCTCGTCGTTCTCGCTGGCAAATGGGTTTTCGGCTTCTTTCGCCTCCTCGTCTTCTAATTCACCTTTGAAAAGGAAGGCAGCAAATATCCCCGCCAAACTGCCAATCAGGTGGCTCTCCCAAGAAATGCCTTCCTGATCGGGCAATACCCCCAGAAACATGCCGCTATAAAGTAGCATTACGATGGCCGCTAAAATGATGGAGCGCAGGCTGCGCCTGAAAATGCCGTTCCAGAACATGAACGATACGAGGCCATAAATGACCCCGCTCGCCCCGATGTGCGACACGGGCCGTGCGAACATCCACACCGCTGCGCCCGTAAGAAAA
The DNA here is from genome assembly GCA_031373015.1 of Saprospiraceae bacterium. Classification (GTDB taxonomy): domain Bacteria; phylum Bacteroidota; class Bacteroidia; order Chitinophagales; family Saprospiraceae; genus M3007. Next base: position 2,207 of record JANMME010001022.1, on the reverse strand, counting down.
TAGATGAGCCAAAAAGCCCGCATCGCTACTTTCCGATAAAAATAAATGGAGATGAACGTTAGCACGAACAGGGGCACCGTATTGGAAATCAAGTGTTTCCAACTTCCGTGTATCAAGGGAGCGGTCACGATTCCGCGCAAGCCCCAGACCCTGCGCGACATGATTCCGTAGGCCCCAGGGTCGAACCCTTCGGTCACTTGCCAAAGATGCACCAGCCAGAGTATTACTACGGCCACGAATGGGAAGCGCAGGCTTTCAAACAGGTGCTGCCGTGTCAGGTGAAAACTGTCAGTTTCGCTGTCGAGCATGGATTTCACGGGCGGGAGAGCAATGGTGTGATGGATTGATGGAGTGTTTTTGAAGGGCCGTTCCTGAGACTAAGCGATATCCCCAGGCCTAAAGCAGGAAATCCTCCGCTTGTTTCCAGAGAAGGTTTTAACCGGAGGCTCAAATCGTCGCTCACGTCGAAGCGGGCGAGGTGCGCATCTACAAAAGCATCTGTTACGGCCAGTAGGTATGTTACACCAAGTGCGAGATACCATTTCTCGGTATAACCCCGGAAGGTGTCGCGGTAAGACCGCAACCTTGGGGCATCAAAAGCATCGTAGGGCGACTCCGGGATGCCTCCATTCACGATTGTTTTGTAAGCATCGCGAAGCCCATGGTACGTTTTCTGTGTGTCAAAAGTGAAATAGCCTATGCCGCCCAGCGCACCCCACACGATGGGGATCTTCCACCATTTTTTGTTGTAGGCCTGTCCGGCCCCTGGCAAAATAAATGAAAACAAAGCTGCCATCCGCGGGTTGGGGTAGTTTTTGGAAAATACCCGATCAACGATTCCTTTCTTTTTTTCTTTTAAGCCCAGGGTATCGTTGTCTAACTTCAACCCTAAAGTATCAGCGGAGAATGCTGGCTTTTTGAAAAGAGAGTCTCGTTTTATTGGAAAGAAAGAGGGTGGCGAAAGTGAATCCGCTCCCACAACTTTTAGAGAATCAGGCTTTTGCGCAAAAATATGCAAGCAAAAAAATGCAGCGAGGAAAGTAAAAAGTAATCGCATAATCATCGTTCCCGCCTTCGCCCCCTGCCTACGAAAAATCATCGGGCAGAAAGGCTATGGCGGGTAAAAGGCAAAAGTAACGCGCCAGCGCTAAAAACGTTGCGGCGAATGAGACGCCAAGCCTCATTCGCCGCAAGTTTACCCACCATAGCCATTTATCAAATGTCGAGTCTTTATGGACAGGGCGAAGGCGGGACTGTTACTGCATTTTTACATCGTCAAAACGCCAAGTGGTGGTGTTTGTGCTCGTATTGCCCACATATTTGAATGCCACATAACCTTTGCTGTTTGAAATTGGTAGTGCTATATTTCCAGAAGGGACAAAATTGGAGTAGCCGTTCGGGTCTTGGGCGGGCAAGGTAAAGTTCAGTTGCGTCCAGGTGGCTGTTCCAACGTTTTGGCCGTCAAAGTTGGTGGATACCCACACGGTGAGGCCATCGTGCTTCCAATAGCCCGAAGAAGTCTCGAACGAGAGTGTTCGTTGCACTTTCAAGTCGAGAGAAGGGGTGATGAGCCACGTTTCCATGCTCGTCAAATTGGAGTTGTAGGCCGTAGCCGAGGCGAATTTATCGCCTGAAAACGAAGCCCCACGCCAGAAGCGTGTGCCTTGCACAGCGATATTTTGCCAGCCAGCCAAGGCCACATCCACATTAGAAGTGACATCATCAAAAGCTTCGTTCAGGCTGGTGAGTGCAGGGGCGTTGGGGTCTATGGCACCACAACGAAGGCTGTCCATGGCCACGTCGTTCAGGTCGCGGATGTAAAGTTGATAGTCGGTATTGTAAATCCCGAGCACACCTGTAATAGTACCTTTGCCTCGGGGCGTTTTTTGAATGGCAAAATCGGCGAAACCGCTTGTGCGGACGAGCAATTGAGCCCCGTTGCAGTTTTCAATGGTGCGGTTGAGGCTCGTCTGGGAAGGCGCATCAGCCCAAGTCTGGGCTGTGTCGGCTTTCACAAACTCTACATTTTCCAAGGTGATGAGGGTACTGACCAAGCTTGCGTTCATTTGCGAAATGGTCACCCTTTTGGGTGTCGGGGCAGCACCTAAAAAGCCGCGCACAATTTGGGTGCGCTCTTGGTTCTCGATGATGCCGATATCGCTTGATTGGCCGTTCTCTATCACTCTGCCGCCCACCATTTGAATCAG
>JANMME010001006.1:0-13315 GCA_031373015.1 Saprospiraceae bacterium | reverse complement strand
GGTTTCGAGTGCGGCTTGCGAAAGCCGTTTTTTGGTCGCCTGACGCAGGTGAATGGCCACGGTGGTGTGGTACGCGCCTTTGGTCAGGAATTGCCAGCCTCCTGCGATTTCGATGAGTTCGAACGAGTAGTGCTCCTGTTGGAATTGCGCTTTGGCCTCCTCAATGGCCTTCAAAATATCAGTCTCTTTTATTTCGGTCTGAAAAGCCTCTTCCATCACTGTTTTCAGGTCAGTAACGGCCACTGGCTGCGGAGATGCAAAAATGAGCGCCTCTACGTGTTGTTTCAAGAATTCCATTCGGCAAAGATAAGGATGGTGATTGGTTGATTGGTTTTTCTGTATATTTGCATTAAATAAGGTACATCATGTTTCATCACGACATTGAAGACAGCCATGTAGCCGCCATTCTGGAGAGCCCCGCAGCACCCGTGCTGGCAGCTGCGCTGAACACCGCGCTGTTGGCAGAAAAAAAACGCCGCCAACAGTTTTATCAAAACATTGATGACGACATGAAAGCTGAATTCATCAATGGCGACATGGTTGTGCATTCGCCCGTGAAAAAGGAGCATACCGATGCCACAGGGTTTTTGTACAAAATCCTTGACACTTTTGTCCGTGTATTTAAACTTGGCTATGTCGGCTATGAAAAAGTAATGACCGCGCTCACCCGCAATGACTACGAGCCAGACGTGGTGTATTTCGGAACTGAAAAGGCCGCTAATTTCAAAAAAGGTCAGTGGAAATACCCACCGCCTGATTTCGTGGTGGAAGTGCTGTCGGAAGGCACCGAACTGCGAGACCGAGGCATCAAATTCCAAGATTACGAAGCGCACGAAGTGGCTGAGTACTGGATTATTGACCCCGAGGAGGAAAGTGTAGAACAGTACCTGCTACAAAACGGGCATTTCAAACTCCACTTGAAGGCTGCGCAAGGCCGCATCGAAAGCCGTGTAATCCCTGGCTTTTCGATTGACATTCGGGCCCTTTTTGATGAAAAAGCCAATTTGGATGCCCTGCAGCAAATCCTTTCTTCGCACCTGAGGTGAATATCATAAAGTTGCTTTTATATCTCAATCTCTAAGCCCTCAACACCTCAACCCTCTCTTGTTTCACGGCCAAAAAGCAACATGAGTCATCCGGATTTTCGGGGTTGTTCATGTCATTTTACTTCACGTGTTTGAACATTCTTATTCCCCAAAAAAATTCGGCAGTTTTTACTCAGATTTTACCACTTTCAGGGTTTGTACCTCGTCACCCGCTTCCACACGAAGCAGGTAGAAACCCTTGGGTAAGTCCGAAGTGTTCAACTCAAATTGCTCAGACCCAGCCATATACTGCTGTTCGAATACTTTTTGGCCGTTGAGGTTAAAGAGTTTGAAACTGACCTGACCTGTAGTAACGGCATCTAAATACACTGTCAAGGATTCAGAAAATGGATTGGGCGAGGCCATGATATTCAAGGGCTCTACCCGATCTTCGCCCATGTTGTTATATGTATTTATCGGGCCGGAGGACAAGCCGTTGGGGTTTTCGCCACTAAAGTTGAGGTCCAGTCTGTCTATTGCATAACCAGGTGCAAGGGTGCAATTTAATAGGGCCAATGGCGGATTTGATTGATATGACACTTCAAAGGCAGCAATTTCTTGGTTCGAGAGTTTAATTTGATAACTTATTCCATTGTAGACATCTGGATCCTGGTTGTTGCACTGGATAGCGTAGTTCATGCCCAAATTTCCGGTTTTTATCTTTGTACTGACTTTTGTAGCGATCGGGTCATAGCTAACTGAAAATTTCCGCCATATATTAGGGTTAATAGTTGAACGTATTTTAAAAGCCATTGGGGTGCCATTAGCCGGCAAAGAACAGGAGCCCCCGTTTGAATAGATGGTACAAGTTCCATTATTATTGGTAGATTCCCTGCCGATTACGATCAGTTCAGCAATGACGGCAATAAAATGCACTTCAGCGTAGTTTTCGCTATCATAGCCATTCTTGCACACGACATTAATTCTGGAATAATAATCGAAACCAGGTTGCAGGCCAATTACTTTCTGAACCAATAATCCAGGCGGAACCAGGATGTTACTGACAAGTATGCCAGAGTTGGTCTCGTATGTTTTAATGCGGTGAAAGTCAGTCGGGTTGGAAGTAAGCCAGGTTAAATCTACCCAGGTAGTCCCAATATTGACCACCTGGAAATTGGTGGGGGCGGGGGCATCGCAAGGCCCTCCGTTGTTTTGCCTGACCAGCAGTGAGGACGAGGGATAAGTTAAAGTGTTGGCATTCAAGAGACAGGAAAAGCCAAAAAGAGCGATGAAAATGGAATTTTTGAAAAACATAACAGGTGGATTTGTGAAAATAATGACAAATTTACGGGGGGCATTCTCCTAAAAAAAGTACACTTTTGCCGACTTTTACCGCAGGCTTGATTTTATGACGAATACCTATCTACTGGATATTATCAAAGCACTCCGAGTGGAGGAACGGGAAAAGGTGATCTTATATCTGAAATCCCCATATTTCCATCAAAAGACCTTGAGCAAAGAAATTTTGACGCTGTATCAGCTTATCCTGAATACTGCTCCGGCGTTTTCAGAGGCTGATTTGGATAGAAAAAGGGTCTATGCACTGATTTTTAACGACAAAACGGTGGTCTCTGGCAAGTTGGAAAAACTGATGTCGGAACTCACCAAAGCCTTGAAACAATTTGCCCTCTGGGGAAGGTATAATTCGGACGAAAACGAGCAACGAAACCAAGTTGACTGGGCTTCCTGGTTAAGAGAGAGAGGGCTTGGAAAACGCTTTCAGCAAGCCATTCCCAAAATTAAAAATCAAGCAAAGGAAAATGTCCAAGAATCCCTGAATACATACCTCACAGCCTTGTTGATTGCCGAGGAGGAGCATCTATGGGAAAGCGAAAATAACCATTTTAAGAATGACCTCAACTTGTCCAATCTGATCTACAGCCTTGATGCCTATTATTTCAACTACAGAACGGAACATCTAAATCGTTTTTTATTGCAGCAAAAAGCAGCACAATTGCCAGATATGGAATGGATGGTGGCGGACATAGAGGAGCACCGAAAGACCAGTTTGCTTTTGAATATTGCGCAAAAGATACAGGTGTTTTTACAAAAAAAAGTGCCTGTAATAGAAGAATTTGACGATTTGCTGGACTCCCTCCGCAAAAGCGAACGGATGTTCTCGTTGCAATTGAAACATCAGATTTATGCTTATCTGCGTAGTTTTTGTGGATCTTTGATCAATGATGGGCATTTGGATTTAATACCCACCCTACACCTTATCCATCAAGAAAACCTTGCGAAAGGCTATTTATTTGTGGATGAAAAAATTCCGCTAAATTATTATCTAAACCTCGTTCAAATTGCCACCAGGGCAGGGAATCATATCTGGGCAAGAGCATTTACGGAGAACTACAAGGATAAGATAATAGGAGGAGACGAAGACGGCTTGTTTTACAAACTCAACACAGCAACCTGTCTTTTTTCGGCGGGCAAAGTGGAGGAAGCGCTCGCTCAGATACCCCAAATCCCCTCGTCCTCACACTATCACATGATGGAGCGGCTCTTAGAGCTGAAGATCTACTATGAGCTGCACTCCGATATGCTCGACTTCAAAATATTTGCCTTTCGGAAGTTTATTGAGCGAACAGCCCCTAAGTCGCTTGCTGCCAAACTGCGGGAGATGAACCTGAATTTCCTAAATATGCTCATTCAAATCAACCAATCCCCTCCCAAAGATAAGAAGCGATCAGAACGCTTGGTGGCGCGTATCCAAGAAAAAAAAGCCATCAGCGAGCGCGGTTGGCTCATCGAAAAGGCAAAGGAATTGGGGTAAGATTCCGTTTCTTTTTCTGCCAAATTGCCCCCTGTTTTTGGAAAACTCTTGAAATTCTGTCTTTATTTTGATTCCCCCGATACTCGGGTTTTTGCTCGTTTTTCTTTGAAAAACGAGCATTTTTTATGCTTTTTACTGAAGGTGGTTCGCAAACGGGCATTTTTTCCATTGGATAAACTTCTTGAAAGTGTACTTTTTGCCGCTCTCGGTGGGCCTCACCTTTGTCCTACGATTGCGCAATCACACTTCCCAAAACAGTTGAAAGCATAAACACAAAAATTTTTCACAACCTAAATCACACAATTATTATGCAACGTTTTTCAGCCAAGTCATTACTGGTATTCGGTCTATTGATGGGCCTGCTTTCCTTCAACGCCTGCCAAAAAGAGGCGGCGATTCCTTCAGAATTGCAGGTAGCTAACCCTTCTACTGACCGCTCACCAGAAGGCTTTACATACGGGGTAACCGTTTTTGACGGGGTTAACGCATGCCTTATCGTGGAAATCAATGAAGCGAACGGTTTGGTAACCAACCAGTTTCAAGCCGCTGTTTTGAATGCTGGTGGTGGCTTGGATCCGATCGAGGACATAAAAGGCATTTGCCGAGCCAGCTGGGGGCAGTATTTTATTACCACAGGGAATGGCAATGCAAACCCCGCCTACAATAACATGCTTTTGAAGGTGAATGTCAACAATCCATTGCCTTTCCCATTGGGTTTGGGTACTTGCAGTGCCTTTAACTCCATTTGCCCGACTGGACCCGTTTCTGATGTGGAATTCGAGCCTGTTTCTCAAATCTTCATTGGCTTGCAGAACAACACGAATCAACTGATTCAAATCACACCGGATGCCAACGGCAACTATACCATATATTCTGCGCCTATCGCCGTAGGTGGAATCGCTGGCCGTACATTGAGTGGGTTGTCTATGGTTATGGACCCAGGTCAAATCGTGCCCTACCTCGTTGGTGCAGCGTCTCGCCCTGGGAATACTAACCTTGCGGCTCAATTGTATAAAATTCCTGTTGGCGGCATTGCCCAATTGATGACGGAATTGGCGCCACAGGCTGCTTTCGCTGCAGGCCATTGCGGGATCGGTTTTGACCGTAATCTGAATCATCTTGCGATCAATCGCTCCACCTTTCAAGTACCTCAGGCACTTGGCTTAAGCGAAATTAACCCATGGTTTGCTCCGCTACCACTCGTTACGAACACCAATCAGTGGGGCGCTCAGGGCTTTAATTTTGAGGACTTGACTTCTTACACTTTTTAAAAAACAAGGTTTTTTTAAACGAATATTTGGTCACGTTCGCTTTGGCGGGCGTGGCCTTTTTGTTTTTTATAAGGTATCATTGTACGCCCTCATGTTGCCTCTCCAACGGAATCGCAGGCAGCGCTTCGCCGCTCCTTTCCAGCACTTCGCTGACTTTTTCTTGCGCTTCACGCTGCTTGATTTGTAGACAGGGCAACCGCGCCTTCACCTTTGCCCCGTCAGGTTTGAAAAATCAAGCAACAATCAAAAACAAGAATTAAGCAATGAAAAACAGTTCTTTTATCCGCAGTAGCTTTTTTGCCCGCCTTGGCCTGTTTACCCGCCTTGGCCTGCCAGGCGGGCTCATCGCGCTCTACTTGCTGCTCGCTACGGCCGCATTCGCGCAAGCCCCCAATAAATTCCGTTACCAAGCCGTAGCCCGCGACCAAAACGGGGCGGTGATCAATGGGAACATCAGCATTCGCCTTGCTGGCGTGAGCGCTTCTTCTTTGAATGGACCGGGTGGTGAATTTTCTTCGGTCTCTGGTCCGGCCTTGGTTACTGGGAGTGGCAATGTCGGCATTGGAGTCAGCAACCCTGGCCACCGTTTGGAGGTGAATGGAAGTGGCTATTTTACAAGTCAATCCAACGATGGAGTATCTGGTAAATCTATGGCCAGCGGTTGGGCGGGTGTAGACGGCACTGGAACGAACGGAGCTGCTGGCGGGCATTTTTACGCGGATGCTCCCGGACAACCACTTCTGGTGAGTTCTAATGCTTCTGGAAAGGGGACTGGCATAGAGATGTTTACTCCAACCGCTGGTTGGGAAACGTACATTGATCCTGCAAAGGACTATAACTTCGCCAACAACGGCACCCTAAGAGCCTGGATTTTCGACACCGATGGCTCCTACCACAACAGCTCCGACCGCCGCCTGAAAAAAGACATCCAGACTTTCAGCAACGTGCTTCCCCGGCTCTCGAAACTTCAAGCCTACACCTACCACATGAAAGATGCAGAGGCCGACTCGCCCATCTCCGTAGGCTTTATGGCGCAGGAAGTGGAGGAGCAATTCCCGCAATTAGTAACAGAAAAAGAAGGCTTCAAGACGCTTTGTTACGATCACTTAGCCGTGCTTTCGGTGCAGGCCATCAAGGAGCAGCAAGTACAAATCGAGGACTTGAAAAGGCAGATTGAGGAATTGAAGCAGATGCTGCAGGAATTGGCGGAGAAGTGATGCCCTCTAAACCTATAAGGTTTCTAAAAACCTTATAGGTTTTAAAACCCAGAACCATTCATTTTCAATAACAATCTACCATGAAAAAGATACTTTTTTGGGCCAAAGTCATCAGCCTGCTACTGCTCTGGGGCGTACTGCTGCCCCGAATGGTCAAGGCCCAAACGATTGACCGGCAAATAGTTGCAACAGCAGGACAAACCCTCGCCAACAGCGGTTTTACCCTGGGTTTTACCCTCGGGGAACCCGTAGTCCAAACTTTTGAAAACGGTCAAACACTCACGCAGGGTTTTCAACAGGTTTGGCTCGTAGCCACCCCGGTCAAAGACCTTGAAGGAGAAGATTGGGCCGTGCAGGTGTTTCCCAATCCTACCATCGGGCTGCTCCATATTCAAGCCGAGGAGTCTATGAATGCCCAGTTGTTCGATGCTTCTGGCCGACAAGTGCTGGCTGCGGATTTAGAACCTGGAAAAGGCGAGTTGAGCCTCGGAGCATTGCCCGAAGGCATTTATTTCCTGCAATTGCACAACGCGCAAAAGCCTGGAAGCAAGTCCTTTAAGATTCAGAAGTTGCAGTGATTGAACTGAGGCGGTGACTTGAAGTCACCGCCTCAGTAGGCAGACATTTCAAATACCGTTTACCAGGAAGTGACGCAATGGCGGGCCTCGGTTAGGCTGCGCAAATGATACCCTTGCTCTGGCTCGTCGTTGCCACTCCTGAAAAAAAGGTTGATGAGGGTTGATGGAGGTTGATAAGGGTTTATTTTTTGCACTCAAAAAACCGCTCAACCTTTTATATCCTGATGATCAACCCTCATAAACCCTGATAAACTTTTATCAATTTAAATACACCACTTCCTGACATGAAAAATCCATCTCTTTCCTTGGTCCTCATCGCCCTGTTCTGGGCGACCCTCTCCTTCGCTCAAGCCGGCTCACCCGATCCCTCTTTTGGTGGCGGGGACGGGCTTGTGACCACCACTTTTGCTGCGAACAGCCATACGGTCGGTTGCGCAGTTGCCGTTCAACCCGATGGCAAAATCGTAGTGGCGGGCGGCACTTGGGTGCCTGGCACCGAAGGCAGCGGGCAAATGGTTCTGACGCGCTACCTCCCCAACGGAAACCTCGACAACACGTTCAATGGCAGCGGCAAGCTCAGCACCACGGTCGCTGGCATGAATGCTTATGTGCAGGCTTTGGCGATACAGCCCGATGGTAAAATCATAGCCGTTGGGAATGCTTTTGATAATACCCAATACATGATTGCGCTGTTTCGCTTTAATGCCGATGGCAGCCCCGACAACAGCTTCGATATAGATGGCGTAGTGACCACTGATGTAGGTACTACCTATCAAAGTCTAAGCACCGTTGCTTTGCAACCCGATGGTAAAATCCTCGTCGGAGGGTATGCTGGGAACGCGAATGAACCATTCGACAGATTCCTCGTAGTTCGTTATAAATCCAATGGTACGCTCGACCATACTTTTGACGGCGATGGCATAGTCATTACAAGTGTGGGAGATGCCTATACGGATGTAAACGCGCTCCTGGTTCAACCCGATGGCAAAATCATCGCGGCTGGCTATGCAAATATGAATGGGTTCGAGGATTTTGCTGCCCTGCGGTACAATGCCAACGGTTCGCTCGACCAGAGCTTCAATAGCGACGGCATCGTCATGGCCTCTTTCACTAGCAAAGATGATGGAGCAAATGGTGCTGTCCTTCAACCAGATGGAAAAATCGTACTGGCCGGATATGCTGGCTCTGGCACTTCCACTACGGAGTTTGCTGTGGCCCGCTTTACCGCCAACGGCTACCTGGACAACAGTTTCCATGGAGACGGGATGGCAACAGCTCCTTTAAATGGCCAAGCCCGCGCAATCGCCCTTCAGCCAGATGGGAAAATCCTGCTGGGAGGATCTGCGTACAATAGTGGCTGGGATATGGCACTGGCACGCCTTACCGCGAATGGCATCCCAGACTACACATTTAATGATGATGGGGTAGCCGTGTTCCCTGCCAGCAGCAGCAGCGATTTCATTTATGGGCTGGCTATGCAGCCCGATGGGAAAATGGTGGTATCGGGGAATGCTGTCAATCCAAATACCTCTATGCAGGAGCTGGCCGTCGCCCGCTTCTTCTCTGGCCTCACCGTCGGGACAGCCGACCTGAGTGTCAACGCGAGCGATATTTCCCTATACCCAAATCCGGTCCGCGAACAAGCCACGTTGGGATACGAACTCGCCGTGGGCGAAAAAATCACCGTCAACCTCTACGATATTCAAGGACGATTCATCCAAAATATACTTCCTTCTACGCAAAAAACAGCGGGAAAACACGCAGAAACCCTCGTTTTTGAAAACTCATTCCCCTCGGGGAATTACCTGATTGTCATAGAATCAGAAAGCGGAGTCACTACAATAGAGGCCATTTTTTAACGCCGATTACACTAGGCTATTGACCGGGTGACGCTGCGTCTAATGTCGTTAACTTAAGACCAAACCCTGCGGGCCCTTTGAACGCCGCAGACATTTTTCACCAACTAATTTTTTAAGCAATGAAACCAGTCTTTTTCAAGCAGCCAGCACGGTTGCTCCTTACCTTTCTCTTCCCCATTTTCTTCTTCCAAATGGCTCATGCCGCTGCCATCAAATCCAAACAAAGTGGCGCCTGGACTGCTGCCAGCACCTGGGAAGGCGGCGCAGTACCTTCGGACAACGACGATGTGATCGTCAAAATAGGCCACACCGTGACGCGCAGCAATGCTTTCGTGAGCCATGGCTATCTGTATGTGTACGGCACATTGGTGTACACCGGCAACGTCACCCGCGAGTTTTATGTAGGCACCAACATCGAAATTGACGGGGTGCTGCGCGTAGAAGGCGGTTCGCTCTTTGCTGGGGGTTTTGTTTATGGCGATGGCTTGTTCAAGCAAACTGCCGGGAGCACCACTTTTTATAAAGCTGTGGTACTCAAATACACGGACATTCTCGGTGGATCGGTGTACTATCAGAACATCAACAACGGCAATCTTTACCTCGACAACCTCAGCCTGAAAAATGCCACGCTCGAGGTGGACGGCACTGAAAATTTATTCATTAAGAACAGCATGACCTGGAGCACTGGGGGCAAGTTGATTCCAGGCTCCGTAATTAATATTGAAGCAGGCGCTACCCTGACTTTCAGCGATGGAGGTACCTGCTACAACGATGCCACGGTTTATAACTACGGATCTATTTATTCGGGCACTGCCGCCCTTACGGCCTTGGCCGGAAGCGGAACCATCTACAATTATGGCGCTTGGGAGGCCAATGTGCCCAGCGGCACCATGACCGTCAGCAAACAAACCCTGTACAATATTGGCACTTCATCCTTTTTGAAAAAAGGTGCTGGAAGCATGGTTTTTGCCCCTTCGTCCAAATTCGGTAATGACTATGCCGAATCTTCGCTCCATCTGCAGCAGGGCAATCTGACAATGAAGGTTACGGCAATTACGATATTTGAGGGTACTTGGCAAATAGATGCAGGTTGTGTCCTGAATTTTACCAATGACGGTTTGAACAGCCCTGCGCAATTCTATCGCCCCAGTTTTACAAACAATGGGCAGGTAACGGGCTCTACCTTGAAGTTTAACTCAGGCTATGCCACCACTTTGGCGGGCAATGGAAAGTTTGAAAAGGTAGAAATTGCTAAAACCGGCGATGTTGTCACATTGGCAGGCAGCCCCGAAATCACGCAAGAATTCACCTTGACCAGCGGGCGTATTGTCTTGAATCAATACGATTTACGCCTTGGTTTGGCAACCGTAAATTATTCGCTCGATTTCAGTAGTTATATCGAAACCAACGGCACCGGAAGTTGTGTGCGCTCCTGCGGTCTGGGAATGTCACTGTTTCCTGTGGGAAATAACGGGTTCGCAGCCATCCTTCTTCAGTTGAATGCTGGCAGTACTCAAGACGTGTTTAAAGTGCGCGTCACGGATTCTTTTTATGGCGAATTCACGGGCAGCAACCCCGCTTGCAGCGAACAAATACCCGTGGGCGTAGTGGGACAGAACTGGTTTGTGGCCGAACAAACGCCTGGAGGTTCCCTCGCAAATCTAGTTGCTTATTGGTCTGATGGAGCAGAACGCAACGACTTCGACCGCAGCAATTGCACTTTGGGCCGCTATCTGAACGGCAACTGGCAGCCTGATGCTTTCATCCCAGCCCTTGGCAATCCACCGCTTTTGGCTATTCAAGCCATGACGCCGCTCACCTCCTTTGGCCTCTTCGGCGTGTTCGACGCAGCGCACGAAGCCGATGTCAACTTCATCGCCCCTGCACCCGATGCCAACGCGCCCATTTGCGAGTGGAAAGATCTGCAACTCCACGCCAATACCAGCCCCAACGCCCAAATCCAATGGACAGGCCCGAATGGCTTCCAGTCGAATGTCTCAGACCCAATCGTCCCAGGCATTCAATTGAGCCAAGGTGGAAACTATATCGTAGCCGCCTCGCAATACGGTTGCCTAGAAAAACAGGCTTCGGTAACTGTACAAGTCAATGCAGAGCCGACCGCGACGGTACTCGGCCCAGACCATATTCAACCCGGAGAATCGGCGACTTTGACGGCTTATGGCGGCACTTCCTATCTGTGGAGTACGGGTGAGTCCACTCAATCTATCACTGTTGCACCCACGCAAATCACGGATTATGTGGTAACAGTGAGCAACGCTTCGGGCTGTACGGCCACGGTACTGCATACGGTGCAGGTAACAGGAGCGAGTGCAACGCACGAGGCAGAAGGAACGCTTGGACAAGTACAACTCGCGCCAAATCCAGCCTCCAATGCCACCACACTGAGCTTTGAATCCGCCAATTCGGGCGAAGGCCAACTGATAATCACCGATGCGCGGGGGGCACAATTGTACCGTCAAAACGCGGCCATCGTATCCGGCCAAAACCAAATAGACCTCTCGCTTGCCGGCGTCCCGGCGGGCACTTACCAAGTGACTTTAATCAGAGACAGCGAAGTGAAAACAATCCGATTGGTGAAGATGAGGGGCGAATAGATTTGCTGCAAGGGGTCACGTTTGCAATGGCAGGCGTGACCCTGTTTTGGTTTTTCTTGAGAGAAACTGAATCTTTGTTCCATTGGAGACTTGATTTAGCAATATGAAGTGAAACACTACACTATCCTATTCCTCTTCTTTATCGGGCTTGCCTTTTCCGCCCAGGCCCAACTCCCGCAATACCACGCTCAGGTGTTCGGGGAAGAATATGGCTTTGGAGATGGGATCATCTTTGACATTTTTGAAGACCGCGAACAGTTCATTTGGGTCACCACGGCCACTTCTTTGCAACGTTTCGATGGTCGCAATGTGCGCAAATACCCCTTTGATGAAGTCATCACCCACGCCTTATGCGATGCAGATGGACGAATATGGGTGCTGACGGGCGCAGGGTATGGCATCTGGCGCAACCGCAACGACTGGAAAGGGTTTGAACAAATTAAGTTTGATTCCTCTGGCGACGTGCGTTTGCGCGGAATATTCCAAATGGAAAACGGGCCTGTCCATGTCATAACCACCAAAGGGTTGTACGCATGGGATGAACATTTGGGGGTGTTTCAGCGGCTGCCTCTGGACTTCCCAGATGCCGGGCATCGGCATAACATTACCCGGATTGACACCTGCAAGGGCACCCTGATCTACCCCATTGTCGGCGGAATCTGTGCGTACAACATGGCAACGGGACAGAAAAGGACCGTGCCAGTTCAAGGGGAATACGCACATCTGATGGCGGTGACCCCCGACCTGGCCGTTATGACCGGCTATCTGGCAGAATCTTACTGGGTAGATTTCAAACGAGGCGAATTGAAGGAAATAGATGCACAGCATTATAGGCTTAGCCCTGATTTGCACAAGATCAATATCCTTTCCTTTGCCCCAATTGGGGGGGACAAGTTTCTCGTCGGCTCCAAGTTCGGGCTTTTGGTGTACGATTTGAACAAAGACACATTCCACCCTGAGCGCGTTTTTGCTGCAGGGAAACCCATTACCAACGAAAAAACGCTTTACCGCATCTTCAAAGACAAAAATGGCACCTTCTGGGCACACTCCAATACTTCGATCCTGGCCATCAGGCCCATGAAAAACGGTATTGGGCTGCTGCGCAATTACCATTTTGAGGCACCGGAACAATGGGACAACCGGGTGTATGGGATGACAGAAGACGATCGTGGAAACATTTGGTTTGGCGGGCTTTTTGGCTTTAAAAAATTGAACTTGCAAAGCGGGCAAATCATTACCTATCCAAATGTAGAAGGTGCTACCGATCGCCTCAGTGATCATGTTGTAAACGACATTCTGTGGGACGGAAAAAACCTGCTCCTCGGCACTCCAAACAATGGCTTGTGGCTTTTTGAACCATTCACCGGTCGCTACCGCCGACCCTTGTATGCCCATGACACAGTGCGTCGGGCGCTGGAAGACGATGTAATTGACGAGATCGGCAGGATGCGCAACGGCGATTACATCCTCTGTGGTCGTTTTTTTGTTCACCGCATCAAAGCCAAAACTTATGAGACTGCGCTCATTCATTTTCCGGGCGACAAATCGAACATGAACACGGTTTTTCAGGATACAAAAGGCCGGGTGTGGCTCGGATCTCAGCGGGGGCTTCATTGCCTAGATGAGCAATACCGGTTTTTGTTTGAAGTGCCCGTCTTACCCGCTGTTGCGGTAAACAGTATTTTTCAAATTGGGGAGGACGATATGCTCGTGGGCACCTCCAAATATTTGTTGAAACTGACAATGCAACCTGATAACAGGCATAAACTCGACCTGGTTTTGATAAATGGGGCTCAAATTGGCGTAAACAGTATCTCTCGCGACAGCTTGAACCGATTTTGGCTCGGAACAACCAACGGCCTTTATCTTGCCGACCCTGCGCTTACCACCTTTCAAAAATTTGACTTTGCCGACAAC
>JANMME010000923.1:0-4492 GCA_031373015.1 Saprospiraceae bacterium | reverse complement strand
TTTGCACAGATTTTTTGTGCAATCATCCAGAAATCTGTGCAAATCCGTGTCTTATCCGTGTCATCCGTGTTCCATCCTAAACAGTTACCTGAAGTCTTAATCAACACCCACCTGCTCATGACAAAGGTAGATCCATTGCTCAACTTTTTGAATACTTATCTGTTGTTTTGGTTTTTTCAAACCTTATATTTTAACATAAACTGATTAACATGAAAGTAAAATTCTGCCTTCTCGTTTCCCTTTTCTCCCTTATCCTACCAAACCTTGCCTCCGCCCAAGGCCCCAACAATCGCTTGCTATTTGTGGCCGACCTTACAGGTGGCCAGGAAGTGCCTGCTGTAACGACCAATGCTCGTGGGGTCGCCACCTTTTTGGTCTCGGAAGACCTCTCGACCATCACTGTTAATGGCGTGTTTAGTGGTTTGAGCGGACCTATTACGGGCTGTCATATCCACAGCGGCGTAGAAGGGGTTAGCGGCCCTGTCTTCACAAATTTTTCGGGCAATATTGACAACCACAGCCTGAATGCCACGATCGCCGTTCCGGCTAACTTCCTTTCCAAAGCATTGAGAAAAGAACTCTACCTGAATGTACACACCGCTTCCAACCCAGCAGGTGAAATTCGCGGACAGTTGGTATTAATGACTGACATCCAATACGCGGCTATATTAAATGGGTTGGAACAGGTGCCGCCTGTACTGAGTACCGCCACGGGGGTGTTTCGGTTTACTTATTCCCCCGGCAATACGAAAGGGCATTATATCGGTTCTTACAACGGACTGTCGGGCCCAGCTACTGCCGCGCACATCCACAACGCCGCGACTGGCGTATCTGGCCCCGTAGTGGCACCCTTATCGGCTGGCTTGCCCAACACATTTGTAGGCGACCTTGATTTTACAGTGCTACCTGCTGATTTCCAACAAAAATTGAAAGACAAATTGCTCTATGTCAATGTACATACCGCTGCTAACCCGGGTGGTGAAATTCGCGGGCAATTGAAATCTCTTGGCCCCATAACCTTCGAAACCGTGCTCAACGGTGATCAAGAAACACCCCCGGTCACGACTTCTGCCATTGGAACGGCGGTTGCCAGCCTCAATCCGACGCTGGATTCCTTGACGTACTTTGTGTCCGTCACCGGGCTTACCCCAACCGGTGCGCATTTTCATACAGGGCCTGCAGGTACTGCCGGGCCAGTCCTTGTTCCTTTAGCCTCGACTCCTGCTCCGAACTTTTATACAGGTTCTGTGGCTTTAACGCCAAGCCAGCTTGCTAGCTTTCTGAATGGAAACGTATATGCCAACATCCACACGGCTACAAACCCCAGTGGAGAAATTCGCGGGCAAATGGAATCGAATCTACGTCGCGTGTACGCCTTCGACCTTTGCGGCGATCAGGAAGTGCCTTCTAACAGCTCGCCTGCATTGGGTGCGGCCGCTGTCACGGTAGACCATTTGAATACAAACCTGAACTACCTCTACATTGTGGATGGTTTGAGCGGGCCTGCTACTGCTGCCCACATACACAATGGGGCGTTTGGCGTGAGTGGGCCAGTATTGAAGCCGCTAAATGCGCCTTCACCGACAGCTGCTGGGGTCATTTCAATAACCGGTAACGATGCCGTGCTCCTTGAATCGGACAAAACTTATCTCAACGTACATACGGCATCATTTCCTGGCGGTGAAATACGTGGTCAGATTCGTCGTACACTTACCTGCGCCGAAAATGTTGGCACTCATAACCCGGTGATTTCGGCAATGACTGTTTTCCCAAATCCTAGTTCGGGTCAAACTGAAATCCGATTTGAAGCGACAGAAGCCTTTGAGGGTCAATTGATCTTGTGCGATCTGACTGGGAAAATCATCCACTATGAAAATCATGTCTTCAGCACAGGTACGCAGGTTTTGCCGCTCAATCTCGTCGCTTTGCCAGTGGGCTTGTATGTTGTGCAAATCAAGTCAGCACAGCATGGAATAGTGGCTGGATTCAAAATGGTACGGGAGTGAGTTTTATAGTACTACATGATCATTAAAAAAGCCGCCAGGAGAATCCTCCGGGCGGCTTTTTGTATCGGTACAAGCAGAACGAATTACTGTTCTGATTTTTTCTCGCCGGGCTTAGCGCAGCAAGATTTTCCAGCAGAAGCCCCGCCAGCGCAGCAGGCTTTCTTTTCGCCAGCCGTGCAAGACTTTTTGACCATGCCTTCGGTGGCATCAGCAGAAGCCGTTTTTGGAGCAACATTGACGAAAGCATTGGAAGCCTCATCGAATTGTACGCTTACAAATTTTACGTTGCCTTGAGCGTCCGCCTCTTTGCGAACATAGGCGATAGAGCCGTCTTCGGCTTGGCGTTTTTCGATGGTAGCATCGGAGGTAGCCGCTTTAGCAGCTTTGCTTGCGCAGCAGGATTTGCCAGCAGATGCAGCACTGTGACAAGATTGAGCGTTAGCAGCGATGCCAAACGCGAGGAAGAAGGCGAAGAAAAAAATCGCTTTTTTCATGAGAGAAAAGGTGTGATTTTGAATGTGAAATAATTTATTTTTGCTTTCAAAGCAGTTCAAAAGTACTATGATTTCCTGAAACGAGGATCGTTTTGGGATATCTTAACAGGTTATTTCGCCATTGTGTCATTTCGTCATTGGGCGTTTTTGTAAATGACGAAATGACCCAATGACCCTAATGACCCCATTTACTTCCCGGACAAAATCAAATTGTAGCGGGCTGGGTCGGTGAGCAGTTTCACAGCTTCTTTTACTTCGGGATCGTTCACGAGGTTTTTGCGCACTTTACCACGCTGAAAGTAGTACCGGCCTACGATCTCTTGTTCAATTTCGTGCAGGATGCGGTCGCGTTGTTTAACGAGTTCTCCCTTTTTTTCAGCCATTATTTTGCTTTCCAAAGATTGTATTTCCGCATCCAGGGGCCAGTTTTCCCGGGCAGCGGTTTCGCGCAACTCTGTCAGTTTTTTCTCTGAAAGGGTCTGATAATCAAAATTTTTGGATTGCACGAATTTTGAAAAATCATCAAAATCTGTGAATTCGAAAATTTCAACAGAATCAATAGAGGGCCGTTTTTGCGCAAATTGGGTGGCATAGTCAAAAATCACATTTTGGTCGAGCAATGCCTTCACTACCCCCTTGGCTGTGTCGTAGGGCAAAACGACATCTGGCTTGATGCCGCCGCCATCGAGCACTGTGCGACCGTTGCGGGTTTTGAATTGGGCGCGTTCGGATTCGGGGATGTCTACAGGCTCGCCGTCCTTGTAGCGCACGGATTGGATACAGCGACCCGATGGAACGTAGTATTTTGCTGTGGTTAGCTTGATGCGGGCATTGTAGCCAAGCTCTTTGGTGTTTTGCACAAGTCCTTTACCGTAACTTTTTTGTCCCATGACGACGCCACGATCCAGGTCTTGCAAAGCACCCGCGGTGACTTCACTGGCCGATGCGCTCATTTTGTCCATCAGCACTACGAGCGGGATGTCCTTGTCTATCGGTGAGTGTTGGGTGCGCAGGTTGAGGTCCCATTCTGGCACTTTCCCCCGGGTGCTGGCCACGAGTTCGCCTTTGGGCACAAAAACGTTGACCAAATTGACGGCTTCGTTCAGGAGGCCGCCGCCGTTGTGGCGCAAATCGAGGATGATACCCTTTAAACCTGGATTTTTTTGTTTGAGCGTGGTCAGGGCATCACCCACGTTTTGGGCGGCGTTTTCTGTGAAGGTCGTTAGGTTGATATAGCCGATTCCGTCTGCCACCAAACCAGAGTGCGGCACATTGGGAATATTGACTTCGCCCCGTTCAAGGGTGATTTTCAACTCTTTAGGTTCGCCAGGGCGTTTTATGACCAAATTGGTTTTGGTGCCCGGGAAGCCGCGCAAGAATTCTTGAACCTGTTGTTCGGTGCGGCCTTTGGCGCTTTGGCCATCTATGCTCACCAAGGCATCGCCGACTTTCAGGCCCGCTTTATGAGCCGGGCTGTTTTCGATGATTTCCACGAGGACGACATAATCTCCCACGCGCTCGCCTGTGGCACCCAAGCCATTGTATTTGCCGTCTACTTGAATCCGGTAGCCTTCAATATCCGTTTCTGAGATATAGTTGGTGAAAGGGTCAAGGCCTTCGAGCATCGCGTCCATACCCCGGCGCATGACCTGGTTGGGGTCGAGTGCGTCCACATAAGCGTAGTTCACTTCGCGGTAGGCATTGGCAAAAATCTCCATGTTCTTCGCGATATCGAAGTAGTTGGCCTGAGCCTGAAGGAACGTTAGCGCGAAGAATGGGGAGAGAAGTAGTAATTTGAGTTTGTTTTTCATCATTAAATACGTTTCTGCAAAAATGGAACACGGATGACACGGATAAGACACGGATTTGTTATACTACTACTATCTCCTCGGCTTTACTGCGGACATTTCTCTCGATCCGGCCAAGGTCGGACATGAGATGTGGCTCGAAACCGCCGCGGGTCAAGGCACTCGGGAATTTAATTACGACAAG
>JANMME010000914.1:0-2167 GCA_031373015.1 Saprospiraceae bacterium | reverse complement strand
TAGCAATCCTGGGTCCGACATTGTTTTGTTGCCAGACAGCAATTATTTAATTGTGGGCCATAAAAGTTACAGTATTGTAACATCTATAGGCTCCTATGTGAATTATTATTATTCATGGATAGTTGACCCAGAGGGCGAAATAGTTGATTCTCTTTCGTTTGATATGCGCACAATTGTGCTACCGACCAGAATTATTGGTATTTCGGATGGCAACTATTTGATGTGTGGATATGAACTTGACTCCAACCTTAGTGGTCAAACAGGCGTGATGTTTAAATTAAGCCCCCAAGGCCACCCCATCTGGAAGCGGGAATACCGGGTCAGCCCACCAGAATCGCAGATACACGATTTGTTTTACAATGCGGTAGAAATGCCAGATAAAGGATTTGTGCTTTGTGGTCGCGCGTATGGCCCGCTGGCTGACAGTACTGTTCAAAATGCCTGGGTCATCCGCGTAGACTCCCTAGGCTGCCTGGAGCCCGGCTGCCAACTCAACAGTGGCATAGAGGACCCGCCCGCACCGGAGCAAGATATCGGCATCACCCTCTCGCCCAACCCCACCACAGGCCAAGCCCGGCTCGCGCTCGAGCATGAGGGCGCGGTGCTGCTTGGCGTGCGGGTGCTGGACGTGCAGGGGCGGGTGGTGTCGGATATGCAGTTTTTGCGGAGTGCGGGGTGGCGGGAGTGGGTTCTTGAACTGGGGGGCGAGCCTGCGGGGGTTTATGTGGTGCAGGTGAGGACGAGCGAGGGCTGGGGGGTGAGGAAAATTGTGAAGGAGTAGCAAACCCCCAAAAAATATCCAATATCCAATAAGGAACGCCCAATGTCCAAGTAGGCGCTGCGTTAGCCCACTGACGATGACCCTTCGGCATACAACAGTGACGAATCCCAAGCCCAGCGCTTCCTTGGACATTGGGCGTTCCTTATTGGATATTGGATATTCCATTGGATATTCCTCTCACTGCCCTACCACCACTTTCTCTGCCCGGATGCTGCCCCGACCCTGCAAGTACACCCAATAAACCCCCGCTACTTCAATACGAACATCAAGATTATTCGCCCCAGGAACCGGCTTGTGCTGCTGGATAAGCCTCCCCTGCACATCGCAAATGTTGACTTGTTCCACATCCATATCGTCCCAGCGCAGCGAAATTGGGCTGTCCGCACGGGCAGGATTCGGGAATACCTCGAAACCTTGCTGGGTGCCAGCATATTCTTCCACAGCGCTGAAAGGCGAGCAGGACTCGTAGGGTCTAAACTCGCAAACGACATCTTGCAACAGTTCAAAATTGGAGGCATCGGCCAGGTCATTTACTACCGTGCCACCCACGCCGGAGATGCCCGGCGCGTTATCAAAGTCGAAGGCAGGGTTAAAAAGCGAAGTGAAGCCTGTGTAGTCGTTGAAGGTGCAGGTCACTTTAAAATCGGCATCCAGGTTGATCAACAGTGGGTCGAAACGGTTGCCGTTTCCGCCGTAGCCCGTCCAGTTGGTAAAGCCTAAAACCAAGAAACTGTTTTCCTGCGGGTGGCGGACGATGCGCGGGTAGTGCGAGCTGCCGAGGTTATAGGTCTTCAGATTTACCAAAGATCCTGTCGGTGTAAGCGTGAGCACGGCGTACTTATTGCCGACAAAACCGATGGTCGGGAAAGAACTGGTCGCGCACATGATGGCAAAATCGCCGTTGGGTTTTTCCACCGCACCGCTAGCATTCTCGAACAAATCAGGGCCGCCGCCGGTCACTACGCGCGACCATTGAACGACGCCATTTGCATCCGTTTTGATGATGAGGAAGTCATCGTAGCCCTGATAGTTTGCCTGCAAATTGGTGGAAGAGCCGGTTACCAACAGCCCGCCGTCGGAAGTGGGCAGCACGCCATACGCGTGGTTGGCTTGCGGGGCCGTTCCTTCGCCAAAGACCTTGTGCCAAAGTACCGTGCCGTTTTTGTCCATTTTAAGGAGGTTGGCATAGAAGGTGCCGCCCGTGTGGCTGTAGGAGCCTGCGGCCACGAGGCTTTGATCGGGCAGTTCCACGATGTCGAAGGAGCGGTCTGTTTTTTGGGGATTGCCCACCGTGCGCGTCCAGAGGATGTTGCCCGCCGGGCTTACTTTCATAAAATACTGGTCGGTGTAGTTGTTGTTCGTGCCAGCGTCGGTGCCCCAGGAGCC
>JANMME010000888.1:0-17084 GCA_031373015.1 Saprospiraceae bacterium | reverse complement strand
GCCCCCCGTAAATCAATTACGAGAGGCTCATTTTCCTTTCTATGCTTCTTTTTACCGCAGCACGACTTTTCCACTTCCCAACAACTGACCACTGCTGCGCACTTCCAGCAAGTACAGTCCTGCGGGCAGATCGCCGCGTTCGAAGCGCCATTGATCCCCGCTGGCACTGACGTTGCGTACCTTGCGACCAGTGGCGTCGCGTAATTCCATTTGCCATTCCTGGTTGCCTTCTAGGCCGCGCAGTTCGAGCATGGCGCTTTGGGCAACCGGGTTGGGCAACATGCGCAATTCGAGACCTGCGCGGAAGGGCTGCCAGGCGCTCAACAGTATGAAGTCCTCCCCTACCCGATGTATCGTGGTATTGGTGATGACCGGTTCGTTGAAGTCGAAGAAAATAGCCGCTGCATTCAGGATGTCCGTTTCCAAAGGCACGTCGGACTTTTGCGCAATGCGGAACGATACGAAGCCAATGGAGGCGTCCAAGTTGGTGCTGCTGTCGGGCAACAGGATATTATCAAAGGTAAATTTGATGTTTCGGTCGCCGTAGAACTCGAAGGTGTACGGGTGACTGCTCGCGCCAGGCCGCACAGTAGCTGCATCGAGCCAGGCCGAAAGGGTATCACGAACGACCACTGTGAAGGCCGTATCGGTGCCCGTGTTCTGGAATCGGATCTGGTATTCAAGGTCGGTGCCGGGCTTGATGTACCGCGCTGCGCCGTAGCCGAGCGGGAATCCCTGTTTGTCGTTGGGGTCGTAGGAACCAATGTTTTGGGTGCAGTCAATGTCCACCCAGGGGTCGTTGTCGTCAAGGGGAAACTGGTTCACAAAACCGATGCTGAACGCTCCACCATTGGCGCAGCCTTCTACGGTTTGCATTGGGTTAGAGAACCCTGGATGGAAAACCTCTTGCTCCACTTCCACCCGCCAGGTCGCGCCGTTTGCAGGTACTTTGAAGCGATGTTCTTCGTTGGGCGCAAGGAAAATGCTTGGAGGAGGCGCACTCATAAACATGACGGCGTCTTCAATGATGACATACTCCAGGGGAGTGCTGGCGCTGCCAGTACCGACGTTGCGGATGGTGAATTCCAGTGAGTCGGTTTTGCACTCGGCCTGAACTTGCAGGCTGGCGCCCGACCACAAAGCGTTGATCGTATCGCAGGAGCCTGTTGGGTAAATCACCGCTTCGGAACAGTGCGTTTGGCCGGCCGTTGCATCACAGCTAACCAGTACGGTCACCGAAAAATCGCCACAATAGTTGAATGGCACGGTACCCAGGTCGAAACGGAACAGATTGTTGCCGAGGTCAGTGTACGGTAACGAAGCGCTGGTGACACTCAGGAAATCGTCGAACTGTACCTCTGTGTAGGCATCGGTGGCATCCGCAGTGCCCTCGTTGCAATAATGGATCCAGTAGGTGCTGCTGAAACAGCGGCGCAAGAGCGGAACGCCAATGTCCACCGTCATCGCTGGACAAATAGCCTCGGGCTGGAGCAGAAAATCCCGCTCTTGCGTTTCGTTGGGATTGACCGTAACGTTATACGAGGTCTGACAGGGCGACCAGAGGTTGTTGGAGGTTATAATCTCCACCGTATAGGTTCCGGCATACAGTTCTATGCGGTAAAAACCATCGGCGTTGGTGTAGGCAAAAAATTCATCGCCAGTAGCGTTGGTGAGGCGGATGGTGAAATTGGCCAGGCCTTCGTCGGAAGCCTCTTTAGTGCAGTTGGTGTTCCAGTCGGCAAGCATATAACCTTCGATGTGGGCACACTCATTGGGGTCTTCTTCCAGCACATAACTGGCCACATCGGTGCAGCCCCGGCTGTCGGTCACCGTAACGACATAAGTGCCTGCTTCGGGGTATAGAATAAACTGGGTGGAGTCTCCAGTGTTCCACGCATAGGCAAAGAGCGGTGTGCCAAACGTGGTATACGCCCACATCCCCAGTGAATCAGCTCCGCAAAACGGGTTTTCTAAATAATCAATGCCTGCCACAGGCCCTGAGAAATTACCTACGGTTCGGCACGCTGCCCCAGCGCATCCGCTGACGGTATTGGTGATGGTCACGCAGTAGGAGCTGACCGTGCCGGGTGCAGCGGAGGGGACAAGAATGGTATCTGAAGTTTCGCCCGTGGACCAGGCATACGTGATGGGGTCATTACCTACACCAAAAGCACTGGCTATTAGTTCCACAGTACCATCGCAAAAAGTATTGTTGATCGCAGCCCATGCAAAAAGCATCGAACCGTCTTGCGCAACCACCACGGTATCGGCTCTCACGCACTGCAGGCTGTCAAAAACAAGTAGCAGATAACTGCCTGGCACGGTTACGATAGGGTTTGGAATGTTGGGCAACGGCGTGGGCCCATTCCAAAAATACTGGTAATTGCCAGCCGGTGTAACGCTGGCCTGTAGTTGAACAGAGGGGTTTTGGCAGCTGAGCAATGCCGGAGGAGCGACGTCCACCGTAAAATTGCAGGGTTGGGCGCGCATACCCAGAGCAATCAGGGCTAATGCGGCGAAGAGTAGAACTCGAATTTTTTTGTAGCACATAATGTGTTGTGTTTGGGCGTGAGAGCAATGGTATTTCTTAGACTTTGGACACTTGGACACTTGGACATTGGACTTTGGACTTTGGACTTTGGACAGTTGGATATTAGATACTGGACTTCGACTCGGCAAGGGTAAATTTCTAAAAAAGCAAGGTTATTCAAGTTTGAATCATTGTCTTGAAGGAATGTTCGGATAGTTAATTCCCCTGAGTGCAAGTCCAATGTCTAACGTCCAAATGTCCAAAGTCTAATTTGATGGTACAAAAGTTCAGCTTCATGCGCAGCTGTGCAAATACATTTTTGGACATTTATTTTTGATTAAAACTTTAATTATTTTACTAAGTAGTTGATGTTCATATATTTGCAGAAGTTAAAATTTTAAAAAATTGGAAAATTCGCGCCTTTGGCAAGTCATCCTATTGCTTAGTAGCACCGAGCGCAAACAATTGAGTCAATGGCTACAATCGCCGTTTTTTTGCCGGCGGGCGCAGCCGCTGGCATTGTTCGATTATTTTCGAGGGTGTTTGGAATCCGGTAGCGTTCCGGCTCTGGAATCCGCTCAAAAGGCGGTTTTTGGTACAGACAAGTCCGCAGAGGTACAAGCATTACGCGCGGCAATGACCGAACTGATGGGCCAAATCGAGCATTTTTTGGTCTATTCCGAAAAATTTGAACGAAAGGGCGATTATCATATCCGCCTCGCGGAAGCCTATCGCAAGCGTGGCCTGGAAAAACACTTCCGCCAAAGCCTGCACGCCGCCCGCAGCGACTGGGCCAGCCAGCCCTACCGACATGCAGAGTACTTCGATGCGCAGGCGGCCATTGAGTACGAATTGTACCAATATCAGAGTGCCGGTCATCGTACGGAAGCGCTCAACTGGCAGGAATTGTCCAATCAGACCGATACGGCGTTCATAGCCAGCAAATTGCGGCAGGCCTGTTTCGCGCTCAGTCACCAGGTTGTGTACAGCACTGGCTACAACTTTGGGCTGCTGGATATGGTGCTCGCCCATATTCGCGGCTCAGAGGCCCTGCAAGCTATCCCTTCGGTCGGACTGTACTATTTCTGTTATTTGTTTCTCACGGAAGCAGAAGGAGAGCCTTTTTTTCGGGAGTTCAAGCCAAGGCTTTTGTCCAACCTGGGGCAATTGCCTGTGGACGAGCGGCGCAACCTTCACCTCCTGGCCCTGAATTTTTGCATTCGTAAGATCAACCAGTCGGCGCCATCTTATTTCCAGGAGGCACTCGACCTGTACAAATCTGCGCTCAACGCAGAACTGCTGCTCGAAAACGGGCAACTTTCCCACTTTGCCTACTCCAATATCGCAGCCATCGCCCTCAAAGTAGGCGATACGGTGTGGGTGGAGCAATTCATCCACCAGTATGAGCCGTTTTTAGAAAAAAAACACCGGGACGCAGCCTTTCACCTTAACCTGGCCCGCTTGGAGTACGTCCGCCGAAACATGCGGGCTGCCTTGCAACATCTACAGCAAGCCGACTACAAAGACCTGATCAACAACCTGATCGCCAAGACTTTGCAACTAAAAATCTACTATGAAACAGGCGAATTTGATGCGCTCGATGCTCATTTGCAAAGTATGCAGACCTTCATCCGCCGTCAGCGGGTGATCGGATACCACAAGGCCAATTATCAAAATATTGTGCGCTATGGTCGCCGACTTTTGCTGCTCAATCCAAATAGTCGTCAGGATCGTCAGAGCTTGCGCCAGCAGGTGGAAGCGGAGGCTGTGTTGACGGAAAGGGAGTGGTTTTTGGAAATGGTGGGGTGAGGTTTTGGTGATACCCTTGCCTATTAGAACAAGACGACTTTCCAAGTAATTTATAAGTCGGGCACAAATTTAGCAGGGTCGCTGTTCTACCCCTTGCTTAAGATTTCCCTTTCAAATCTTTGGCTTTTTCTAGGAGCCAGCGCCATTCGGCGGCTTGTTTTTTTTCTTGGATGCGGGAGATGACGCGTTCGGCCCTTTTTTGGTCACCAAAGCCGGAGGCGCAAATTTGTGTTAAGAAATTGGCAAAGTCAACGTTCAACTGCTTCTGTGCATTTGAAAGCAGTTTGGGAGAGGTCCTGCTCAAAAACATTTTAAAAGCATCAAGCTTGTAAGAAAGAAGGTCAGATCGCAATTCGTAGAGGGCTTTTATCTCCAATCGTTTTCCTATAAGCAGGTAATCAACAAAAGGGGAGGTAGCAGGGATATAATCTAAACAATCTGAAAAACGTCCAACTCCAAACAAGTAGAGCGCCTTGTTGAAATGATAGATATCTCGCTGCTCATTATCTCCCATGATTTCGTCCTTGTACTTTTCAATAAATTCAATCGCCCATTCAAGTTCTTTCACTCTTACTGCGGTAAGCGAAACTGCCAAATAGGTACTTGGATGTAATTTCCCTTCAAAATGGAGATATCCACGCTCTAAATTGTGTTGATAAAGCTCAAATAGCGTGACTCTAATTGCTTCGTTATCTAAAAATACATTGGACACTAACACACAGAGGTTTCGTAAATATGTATAGAATTTTCGAAGACTTTCCTGGTCTAAGTCTTTCTCGTGCATCAGTAATAAGTCATAAAGCGATCGGACATCAGATGGTTCAATATATTCCCTTTTTAAAAAATTGAAAATTTCATAGTTGATCTTAAGCAGCGAGGATTTTTCCAAATACCTTTTGGGGACGGCGTTTTCGCCCAATATAGTTTTAATGTTTTCTTGAATGGCAACATTGGCTGCCTTTTGCTGCACAAGGAAATGGTTAATAAGTGTCAGCCGGTTGAGTTGATAGTGTAATTCTAAAGCCTCTAGTGCATTAGGGACATTGAGGTCGCCACGGCTCTGATTTTGCAAACATTCCTGCTCGTATATCGCGTATTCTAAGATGAATTGGTGATGAAAGTACGG
Source organism: Saprospiraceae bacterium (assembly GCA_031373015.1). Classification (GTDB taxonomy): domain Bacteria; phylum Bacteroidota; class Bacteroidia; order Chitinophagales; family Saprospiraceae; genus M3007. Next base: position 11,619 of record JANMME010000888.1, on the reverse strand, counting down.
GGTGTTTTGCCAAGGAGATTCCTCCTGAATTTTTTGAAGCTTTTTGATTAATTGCTGATGACGACTTACTAAACCTCGCTTACGGACGATTTCGGAAAAATCAAAATCCTGATGAAACCCATTTTCTTCTTGAAAGTAGTGCTGTGTCAGCAAAAACGCACGAACAACTTTATGGGCTTCCACCATCACTTTTTCTACCTTGCCTTCCACATATTCCTGATTTGGAAAAAGAAAAAAGAACACCTCCTTTTTGTTCAATCTTTGCTGGGAGTCATCCCAATCATGATTCAAACAAAGTTCAAGTAGTGGAAAGACCTGAGCCTTCATTCTTCCGTTGTTGAAGAATGCAAGCGAAGCAAAAGGTAGGAGTTCATCTTTTTCCTCCGCTTTTAAAGTTTGGATCAGTTCGATCAAGTTACTCTGCTCCATGATTTTCCTCCTTGTGGAATACTTGCCAAAAAGTGTTATGAATTTTTTCAGGTCGAAGGAATGACCTTTACACCGATATTTTTTGGTTTACTTGATAAAACACCTTGATTATGGCTAAAAATCTTCTCTTCTTGCTGCTCATTTGCTCCCTTTACCTTGGCATTGCTAGTTTCTCTGCTGCACCCGAGCGAACTTCTTTTGAGGGCACTTCAACAAATGTAGAAAGTTGTGATGCCCCCGCACCTGACAGTTTTCGTGTAACAAATGCTGGAACGAACTTTGTTAATTTGATGTGGCAGCCAGCGTGGCCAAGTGCAACACAGACTTTAGCTATCTTAAAAAAGAACACGAATAGTAACTCATGGGAGTCTGTAGATACCATTTACAACCTCGCGGGAGCTTCATACACTTTTTCAAATGCTGAATATGGCTCAACTTATAGGTTTGTCATTGCCACCAATTGCACAAATGGGGGGATCAGCGAAAGAACGTCAACCATAGACCACGTTGAACTTATTCTTGATCTAACAATTGCTGGACGCACACCAGTTAACCCAGTAATAGTACCTGGATTGTGTCCGACAATTTTTTATCAAGCGTACAATTGGGTGGGTTTTAAAATTCAAACTATTCCTGCTGGATTTATACCTATATCTACCTTGTATGAATTTACAACAAGTATTGACAACAATGGAAATCTATATCCTGTGATAAAGCGGGTAAATCCCAGTGGGCCAATATATGCAGTAGGAGCTCCACTAGGTGGTACGGTAACTTATCCTAAAAGCCCTTCTCCCTTGGTTATCACTATATATGGACCTACCTCCTTTATGGTCAGACATTATCTAAGTGAAACCAACTTCATACCTGTCGGAAATGTACATGTAAATCTAGTTGAGAGTGGGAATGGTAATACCGTTCAGATATGCATTGATGACCCAAATTGGAATCAGGGATACACTTTACTCCCTCTCATAGCTTCAATGGCAAATGGCATTGCCCCTCCCAATGGCAGTGATATTTCAAACGACCGTTTTTCTTTTTCCAAAAATTTTAAGGCTCAAAACCCCTTCAATGAAATGCTAAACATATTTGTTTCTCAAGATTTTACATCAGAGGGGAATGCTTCCATTCGATTGATTACACTAAGTGGACAAACTGTTTTTGAACAGCATCTTGAGATATCAAATGAACTAATTTCGATACCGACTAATATGGTTGCTCCCGGGTTTTATATTCTTCGTATCGAAAACAACGGCGAAACCCAAGCCTTAAAAGTCTTTAAGATTGAGTAAGTTTTTCTGAACAAAACCTACCTTCTATAATTTTGACTGTCCAGCACCGTGGCTTTTATCATTTCACTGCAAAAGAAACATCTATGAAAATCTTCCTTTTGTTGCTTTTTGGGGCACTTTTTATGCCCCTTCTCTCCTCCCAGCCTTCCATCCAGTGGCAAAAATCACTTGGTGGGAGTCAATATGACGCAGCTGGTTCCATCCAGCAAACAAACGATGGCGGGTATATTGTGGTCGGGACCACACAGTCAAGTGACGGTGATGTTTCTGGGCAACAGGGGGTAGTAGATGTTTGGGCCTTAAAATTGGATTCAAATGGAAATATCCTTTGGCAAAAAACGCTTGGCGGGAGCAGTGTCGATGTCGGAAACAGCATGCAACTAACAAGCGATGGAGGGCTTATCCTAGCTGGTTTCACGATTTCAAACAACGGCGACGTATCTGGCAACCATGGAGCGGCAGATGGCTGGATTGTAAAGTTGGACAGTAACGGAGCGGTCCAATGGCAAAAGGTATTGGGCGGAAGCCTGGAGGACAAAGCCCAATCCATCCGGCAAACCAACGATGGCGGGTACATAGTGGCAGGCTATACAGCATCAAACGATGGCGATGTTTCTGACAACCACGGGGGCAATGATTTTTGGGTGCTGAAATTGAACAGCGTTGGTACTTTAGAGTGGGAGAAGACACTTGGTGGAACATGGAACGATGAAGCCTACTCCGTCCGACAAACAACCGATGGAGGGTATGTCGTTGGAGGTGCAACCTATTCTAACGATGGTGACGTTTCAGGCAATAATGGTACAATTGACTACTGGGTAGTTAAACTGACAAATACTGGTACAATAGAGTGGCAAAAAGCCCTAGGGGGAAGTGGTGCGGATGATGGCAGACATGTTATTCAAACAACTGATGGTGGGTACATAGTGGCAGGCACGGAGGGTTCTGGCGATGGCCAAGTAACAGGTTCTCACGGAAAGACGGATGGCTGGGTGGTAAAGTTGAATCAAACGGGCGACCTGCAATGGCAAAAAACACTTGGAGGAAGTCAGGAAGATGCCTTGAATGCTATCCAGCCAACAAGCGATGGAGGCTGTGTGATAGCAGCCTTCACGCAATCTTCTGACGGCGATGTGTTGGGGGACAATGTGATTGCAGACATCTGGGTTGTAAAATTAAATGCTATGGGGGACATCCAGTGGGGGAAAACCTTGGGCGGTACGGAATTTGAATACCCAGCGGATATACAAAAGACCATCGATGGTGGTTTTGTGGTTGCTGGCTCCGCAGAATCCAACGACGGCGATGTTACTGGCAACCACGGCTCCAACGACCTCTGGGTCGTAAAACTCTCCGTGTTATCCTCCGCCACGTCCTCTCCCGTTGCCCTTCCCTTAGAAATCTTCCCTAACCCCGCTTCCCAATCAATTTCCATAAAAATTCCGACCGATGAATCCTCCATAACCATCAGCATTTCAGACCTTTTGGGTCGGATTGTCAGCCGGCAAACCATATCAAATACTGACCTGGGTTCTGAAAAAATAGATATTGCTGCTTTGGCGGATGGTGTTTACTTTTTGACCGCCACGATGCCTTCTGGGAAGGTGTTTGTGGGGAAATTTAGAAAGGAGTGAGGGCAATTCTGGTTTATGAATCGGAGGTTTCGAGTTGTGTGTTTGCCGTCGATCTCTTCTATTAAGAGGTGTAAGACGATCTGTTCTCTGCCTATCGACAGACAGGGAATAGTCATCAGCCGGCCAAAGGCGGTCATGCCATCGCTTATGTTGCCACCATTGAAGTTTCCATCCAAATTTTGAGTAGGTTCAAACATAGTGAATACACTGCTGATGGTGACGAGCAGGGTGATGGCATTGACGGCGAGGGCGAGGTAAAAGAGAGCGTTGGATCGCATGCTGTGGGGATGTAAGGTAGCCACAAAAGTGGGTATTGGGGAGCGGATTGGCAAATTTGGGTGTGTGAAGTGGGGGGGATTTGGGATGGAACGTTCACTCCGCTGGTGCTATACTATGAATGATTTCATTTAGGAGGCTGATAATGTTGGTGAATCGTACCGACTGATCCTCGTGATACAGACATCCCAAAATTGCTTCTTGTTTGGTATTGTCTGCAAGAATGTCCGCAAATCTTTCGATCAAATATTGCTTGAGTTCGGCTTCAGATGCCTGAATTTGTAATTTAAGATCGGAGGTGTAATTTAGTAGATAGACTATGTCTTCGAAATCATGGCTTGTGCGTGGGTCTGTTATCCCTCGGTCATAGAATGCTTCAAATTTCGAGGCCAGAAAATACGGCAGCGGCAGAATATGAATGGTTATCTCATCCAACTGCCTGGGTAAACGATGTTGAAAGCCATGAGCGAACCACCGATTTGCAGGCGCCCAACCTATCGGTTCGGTGCCCATCACATCTACCTTGATGTCTTCATACCGAAACCGGCAAACGACACCATCTTCGGCAGATTGGTAAAATCCTTTCTGAATTAGAGATATCCGAAGCGCCTCTAAAGCGCCTATGCTGGCAATTTCAAGGCTGATATCAACATCTTTTGTAGGACGCACATCATCCGCTGAAGGATCATCAATGTACAAACTGACGACGGCGCCGCCTACGTAAACGACCTGCTCGTTTAATTCACTCAGGGCTTGCGCGATTTTCCTAGTTGCCAGTCTATTGATCAGGGTATTCTTTAGCATATCCGCTTTTTTAATTCCTGTACAGCAAGCTGTTTCTCTCTGGCGCGCCCCACGCGCAGTGCGTCGCACAAAGCCACTAAATCGTAAAAGTCAGGGTCTTTCAGACACGCTTCGGGCACCTTGGGATGGAGGGGCTCTATGGCTTGCCCTCGTACAGTGCCTTTCCCGTATGGCCAGACATAAGCTTCTTCACTTTGGATGAGATCGTTCAGCGGTTGGGCCGCATGTGCGGTAGGCAGCCCCCTTACCAGGGCTCCCGGTTGCTGCGGATATACATAGCGCAAGCCATGTTCGAGAAACTCCAGTACCGCCGCGTGCATCAACCGGGTTTTGTCTTGGGCCAGCAGGCCGGCAAAGACGGAGCGATTGATGCTCTCGCTAACTTCGCTGGCGCTGATCCCCAGTTCAATAGACAGGTCTTTCATATACCAGGCCTGGGCGCCTTTCGCAGCGATTTTTAACAGGATCAGGATATCGTGCGGGCGCATACCACTGTGTTTTTTCATCCTTTACATCGTTTTATAGCCCTAAAGGTAAATTTAATTCGCGATTCGCGATTCGCGAATTATTTATTTTTTTGATAATTAGGTGCTTGTAAAAGCGTGAAAAGCAGCGCCAGTCCTCCCCAAATGACAATCCCCGCAAGCAATGGCAAGGCTGGCACGCACACCAAAATATTTGCCGCAAGCAATTTGCGGATGAAGCCTTGAAATGTACCTCCCCTGCAAAATTGCTTGACCTCCATGCGCCGACCGAATTTGCAAAACCTGTTCAACCACCGCCCGTGATGGGAAGCGATGACATTGTTGCCTGGTGTTTCGAGCACATCACCTCGCCACAATTAACGGAGATGCAACACATTGTGCAGAAAGATACTGCCAAACGCAGGGAATACCTTGACACTGCATTCACACAGGTTATTCTGGATGCCCAATCCCAGATTCAAGAATGGCAGGCTAAAGTCCTGATGGGCGATACCAAAGTACAAGATAAAATCGCCAAAAAGGAGGAGCGTATCCGGGAATTGGTAGCCAAAAACCTGACCTTTGAGCAGAAATCGAAAGGTATTCAGTATTTTCTGCCCATGAATGCCTGGAAATCTAAAATCTAACGGACGACGAATATGTACATCAGGAAAATTGAAATCAAAAATATTCGATCCATTGCGGATTTTTCCATGGAGTTCTCGGAGGGGAAGGAGGCTGGTTGGCATGTGTTGATCGGGGATAACGGTGCGGGAAAATCTACCATTGTGCGCAGTATAGCGGCAGTACTGATTGGGCCGGAGCAGATTGCTGCGGTGCTTCCTTTTTGGGATGAATGGCTCACAAAAGGCAAAAACCAAGGGAGCATCGAGTTGCAGATCAAACCAGATCTAGACATGGACAAACATGGCAGGGGACAGCCGACGGACAAAAATATTAGTGCGAAATTTTTTCTGAAAAGTGGCACAAGGGTAACCCTGGAAACCAACATTGATGATAAAAACCTGCCGCCACGAAACTACAATTGGGGCAATAATTCAGGCTGGTTTTCTGTCGCTTATGGCCCATTTCGGAGGTTTACGGGTGGCGATCCACGCTGGAACAAAGTTTATTTTTCAGCAGAAAAAGCCGGTGCACACCTCAGTGTTTTCGGAGAAGATATCGCACTCACCGAAGCACTCGACTGGTTGAGGGAACTCGACCGCCGACACCTTAAAGAACGCGAAATAGCACAAACCAGCAATATTCAGGAGCCATCGTTCCATTACAACTCAGCATCCGGTACTGTCTTAGAATTCCTTAAAACTTTTCTGAACGATGGAGGACTGCTGCCTCATGGCACCTACTTCAAACACATTGATATAGACGGAGACCCCGTGTTCGAAGATGGCAACGGCCAGCCCATTAAAGTTACACAACTAAGCGATGGCTTCCGGTCTATACTCAGCCTTATTTTTGAGCTGCTTCGCCAATTGACCAAATCATACACCCCCACGGAAGTCTTTAAAAACATCAAAAAAGGTCAAAATTGGATTGATCTGCCTGGCGTTGTGGTCATTGACGAGATAGATGCTCACCTTCACCCCACCTGGCAAACCCGCATCGGCCAGTGGTTCACGCAATACTTTCCCAATCTCCAATTCATCGTCACTACCCACAGCCCGCTCATCTGTCGGGCCTGCGAAAAAGGCAGTATATGGCGCCTTGCTGCGCCGGGAAGTGATCGGATCTCTGGCGAGGTGACCGGTGAAGACAAAGACAAACTAATCTATGGAGATGTCCTTGATGCTTACGAAACGGACGTTTTTGGTGCAAAAATCACCCGTGGCGAAGAAGGACGCGAGAAACAGGAGGAATACCGCAATTTAGTCTACAAGGAAAATTATGGTCAGAAAATGAGTGCCGAAGAGAAAAGACAATTGAAACACCTTAAAACAATCTTCCACACGGATGTTGCACTTGAAGCCTAAAACCCTGTCGGCCCAAACTCAAGACCACCTCAATGCCCGACAGGCAGATATTGATAGTAAGGCCCTGTTTGACATCAAAGCCGAACGTGCAGGCACTCTATGGGATTCTAAAACTGGATCGCAGGCGGGAAACCGCGCTTTTACGGAAATAAAATCCACGCTGATCTCTATGTGCATCGGTGTTGAAATCTGCAATTACTGCGAACAAAGCGAAGCCTCTGATATAGAACACATTCTCCCCAAAAGCCTTTTCCCAGAGCAAGCTTTTAGATGGACCAACTACTTACTCGCCTGTAAGAAATGTAATACCACCCATAAGTTGGATGCCATGTACATTTTTGACCCAGCCAACTCTGCAAATACCATTTGGGTGAATCGAGGTACTGCACCCACCACCACCGATTATGCCTTTATCCAACCCAGGCTGGAAGATCCTATGGATTGGATGCAACTAAACTTCAAGGACTTCCTTTTTTATGCTCGTCCGCCTCATGCACCTGGCACACGTGGCTTTGTAAAAGTGGAACGAACCCTGGAAATCCTGGAACTGAACAACCGGCCCAATCTCGTCAAATACCGAACAGAGGCTTTCGGGAATTATAAGCGACTTCTGCGAGAATATGTCGCTGTAAAAAATGCCACAACGCACCAGGAAGTGGAAGATGCTGTGGCTGGAGACCCCGCAGTGAACCATCTGGTAAGTTTTGTAAGTGAACAACAACGGATTATTGATGCGATCAAAAACAGTATACTGACAGGCGAGCATTTCACCGTTTGGCGGGAAATGATTCGTCAGCAACAAAGCCTTCCTCACCTGTTCCAACAATTGTTCCTCCAAGCCCCAGAAGCCCTCAACTGGTAAACCTCCCACACCATGCCCACCGCAAAAAAACTAATAGAAGTAGCCCTGCCCATCAAGGAAATCTCCGCCGAAAGCGTGCGCGACAAATCCATCCGGCACGGGCATATCAGTACCCTGCACCTGTGGTGGGCGCGAAGGCCGCTGCCCGTGTGCCGCGCAGTAGTGTTTGCCAGCCTGGTGCCAGACCCGCTTGACCCACATTGCCCGCCCGCGTTCCGCGAGGCAGTGGCCCTACTCTTGGGCCGGATTATGCACGTTTGAGCACTTACTTACCAAACAGGATAAAAAGCACCGCCAGTCCGCCCCATATAACAATCCCCGCCAGCATGGGCAAAGCTGGCAGGCACACCAGAATATTGGCCGCCAGCAATTTGCCTCTTGAGCGCAACCAAAAAGCAAGCGCCATCAAAGCGATCAAGCCCAACGGAATGAGCCAGGTCATCAGTCGGCCAGATGCGGTCATGCCATCGCTTATGTTGTCGCCATTGTAGCTTCCATCAAAATTTTGAGTAGGCTCGAACAGGGTGAAGACATTGCCGAGGGTGACGAGCAGGGTGATCGCATTGATGGTTAGGCCGAGGTAAAAGAGGAGGTTTGATCTCATGATGTGGAGAAGAATTTAGCCACAAAAGTGAGGGGCGTTGAGCGGATTGACAAATTTGTGAGTATGAAGGGAATTGAATTTGAGGCGAAGTGGGGCGGAAACGGGAGGAGGGGTTGAAGGGGAGGTTCATCGATTCCTGGCTATCGGGAGGCAGGGAATCTGTTAGTCTCGACGGAGTCTCATTTTGAAAAGGGTGGGGCTTTTTTGTTGGTTTGGCTTCTGTTCAGAATTACGCTAGGCAATTGAATTTCTCTTTTGGAGCGTTGACATCATTTTTCACTCAAAAACGTGATACAACCTTAGTATTTCATCTGCAGTATTAAGTACTCGTTCATTTATTTGGGCTCGCATCCGAGCAGATTCTTCAGTTGAAATAGTGGCCACTCGTTCCCTTCTCATCAGATCAGACCAGAGGCCTGTTATTTGAATCGTTTCCTTGTGCAAGGTTGGAAATTTATGTTGTGTAGCCTGTTTTAAAACGTCTAAGGCTTTGCCAGTCTGGCTAGTTGAAACAAATTCGTTTACCTTATTGATGACTCCCTTGATATCATCATGCTCTTTTGGAGATTTTTCGGGTGAAGGGCCATGATAATGATTTACGGTTTGGCTAAAATTACCTTGAACAGATATGGCAGAGTTATTAATTGCATTGCTGCTGTTGATGGTAGAATACTGTTTGAGCTTTTCTTCTAGCTCCGATTCAAATTGCGGTATTTTAAGCAGATCTAGTAGCCTTTCTTCTAAAAATGCACGTTTATCTTCCATTGGCAAATCACTTTTAGATAGAATTGCAAAGATCTCTTTCGACAACCAAAGTTTAATCCAGTTAATTGAGGTGGCGATAAAGTCATTAGGCAATTTATTGCTAGCTTCCTCATTTGAGAGCAGTGAAAGAAAATATTGGATAGCCGTTTCGAGCATATTTTAATAGTAACGATTAAATATAATGAGTTACTCTCGGAAGAAACAAATATTAAATGAAATTAGTTATGGCCGCGTGGAACACACTGAGCAAGATAGATCTCGGTTTACGGTTACTGGATACCAGTGCAGTTTTTTGTAATCCTGATGATATCGGTTAACGATCGGGTCTTGCCCATCTGGATAAAAGCCGGTTGGATAGAGCAACAAAGCCGATTCTTCTGCTCCTACTTTGGGCAAGGCAGCCAGTCTACCTTCAGAAAGAAATTCAAGACAAACACGTGAAAGCATATAAACGTAAGGTAATAAATCCATATTCAATGTTTCTTCAGGGCCATCTTGAATAGCGGTTGTGGTCGCTACAACTGGACCAGTTCGTTCAAAATACATACCATCACCGCGAAAACTGAACTGTCCAGATCCCATGCAGTTATAACAGGGCGCATTCTGGGAGGATGGATCAGATCGGAATATGTAGCCAAAAGATGCAAGATTATTGGCTTTTGCAAAAATGACGGGTTTACCCTGCTCCCTTGCGTATTGATTTATAACAAAAAAATTAGAACGCTGATTAGTAAGGCCGATTATGAGATCAGCATTTTTGCAGGCGGATTCTAAGGAGTTTTCCGTGATATCAAAATTAAGTACCTGAACCTTAGCGTGTCGATTTTTTTGCAACAACACCTCACGCAAAACATTGGTTTTTTGTCGGCCGATGTCGGCCAAGCTCCCTACGGAACGATGTAACTCATTACCTTTTATCCTTTCTTTGTCAATTAAAATAAAATTGTTTACTCCTGCCTTGCAAAGCTCTATGGCCAGTGCCGAACCAAAGCTTCCACACCCAACGATCAATATTTTTTTATTAGTCCATATTTTATTGTTCGCACCAATGATTGGCAATTGTACTGACTCCTGCTCACTTTCGAGAAGAGAAACCTGACAAGGCGTAATTAAATCTTCCTTTTTGCGAAAAGCATGATATTCGTTTGAACCCGAGCTGTTATCGATCAATATGCCGATATAGCTTTGAAGTTCAAAACCCTGCCGTAGACTGAAATCTTCTTCAATTACTTTGAGGATTGCTTCTTCCGGTTTTTCTTTCTCTGACAAAGTTAAAAAATAGGCAACAATGGGCAAACCAGTGGGGATGACCTCGGTGGGATATTCAATGTCGGCATAAATTACTTCTTCTTCAGGCCACTCAAATGCCACGCCTTGGTGGATACGTTGTTGGTCTAAGTTGGAAATGCGGTTTTTAAATATGTTAACTTGCATTTTTGATTGATTTAAAAGTTAGGAAACCATAACGGCCTGGTCTTCAATTTCTAAGCTTTGTTGGATTGGCATCGATAGCGATAATTCAATATTCGAATCGGATGGCTCAACTTCTTCATAAATCTGAGTATGGAATGATTTATGAAGAAGTTCTAATTTCCTCAGTTCCAACAAGGCATCGAAATTCAACGGCAAACAAAAAGCCGCATTTGAAAGGATAAGTCGGTCGTAAATAAAAATTGTTCTGTACCAATTGACCTTTTTTCGGTCTGTCAATATTTTGATTGCAAAGTGTATAAACTTTGGATTGCCTGTCAGAGCATGACATACCTTACACGAATTTGCATATCGAATAATTTCTTTAATCTCATTTTTATTCTTTGAATAGGACAGCGCATTCTGAATTCTATTATATTCCTCTGTCATCGTTTTCAATTTCTTTGAAGCTATGTAACTCACTACATCGTTGGTCACTATCTCTGGATTTTGCGGTTGTACCTTTAAGCTCAACACCTTCAGCTGAGTCACAGCATCGAACTTTCGTAGGTGGGAACTGCAATATTTATGCGTAATCAATTTACCAGTTTCATCTAAGTCAATCCATTCCATTCCTGCTCGTCCCGAAAGTTCACGAAGCGGCTTTTCAAGAAACCGTTCGTCTTCAAAGAGTGCAAAGGCAGTTAGAAAAGATTGCAATGATTTGTAATGCGCGTTCCAAGTCATGCTCCAATCCGGTTTTCCGTCTCGGTCGCGGTAGCGTGTTTTCTTTATATTTACATATTTAGTACGGATTACCTTTAGCAAAATGTAGGCGGCTTGTTTATTAAAAGAATCCTTTTGCCAACCAGGGAAAATTTTAGGCGCATATTCCTCATACAGGAGGCGCCGATAGTGAAGCGGAGAAAACTTTAGATTTTCGCGATCAGTTACCTTCATGTTCTTATCTACTCGTAGCCAGTCCATATAGCCCCCACCCGAAAGCTCGAGCAGCATCGTACCAAAAAAGGTTGGCATGAAGTGAAGCGAATATATCCCCATAGCCATTTGGATAAGCTTAGTAT
>JANMME010000886.1:0-4613 GCA_031373015.1 Saprospiraceae bacterium | reverse complement strand
GAATCCTTGAAGTGTTCGATGATTTTGCGGGCATTACTGCCGCCGCCTGAGGCGAAAACTGCGATGTTTGTCATTTGCTATTTGCCAGCAAACCTCGTAGGTTTTTGAAACCTACGAGGTTTCCAATAGAAAGGTGGATGGTAATAGTCAATAGTCAACGGTCAATAGTCAATAGTCAATAGTCAACGGTCAACGGTCAATAGTCAACGGTCAACGGTCACCCCTGCGCCGCCTTTTCATCATCAAACTCCCCCTCCCAGCGCGCCACTACCGCCGAGGCCAGGCAATTTCCAATCAAGTTGGTACAGGTTCGACCCATGTCCATGAGCGCATCCACGCCCAGGATGATGGCGATGGGCCATTCTGGAATGCCAAATTGCAGTACCGTAGCGGTCAATATGACCAGCGAGGCCCTCGGCACGGCGGCCACCCCTTTTGAGGTGAGCAGCAATGTGGCCATGAGTATCAACTGTTTGTCCCAAGTGAATACGTCTGTGAGCCCTGCCGCCTGGATACAAAACATGGAAGCCAGCGCAAGGTAAAGTGTGGAGCCGTCCAGGTTGAAACTGTACCCCGTAGGGATCACAAAAGAGACAATTTTGCGCGGAACGCCAAATTTTTCCATGGCCGTCATGGCCTGTGGCAAGGCGGCTTCCGAACTAGCTGTGGCGAAAGCCAAAGACGCAGGTTCGTAAACGGCCCGCAGGAAATTTTTTATCGGGATTTTGAAGAAATACAACACAGGCACAAAAACGACTAGTATGAAAACAAACAAAGCCATGTAGAGTGTACCCAACAATTTGGCAAGGTTCACCATTACCCCAAGCCCTTTGTCGCCAATGGTAGAAGCAAGTGCGCCGCCCACAGCAAAGGGGGCGAAGTACATGATGATGCCCACGAACTTGAACATCACTTCGGAAAGTGATTCACACCAGTTGATCATCACAATTCGATGATGCTCCGATACTTGCCGAAGCCCCAAGGCAAATAGCAAACTAAAAACCACCACTTGCAGCACTGCGCCTTCGTAAATCATTTTGGCGGCGTTTTCAGGGAACGTGTGCAACACCGTGTACTTCCAATCCAGCTTGAAATCGGCTGGCTTCATTGTCACCACCTTGTCGCCGTAAAGCAGTTGTGCCTCATTCTTTTTAGTGTCCACCTTGGCTTGCAGCTCAGATGCTGGTACCGTCACCTTGTCATTCGAATCGCTGCGCTGAATCCCTGCGCCTGCCTGGGTGAAATTGATAGCCAACAGCCCAATCACCAGGGCTATAGAGGTTGCAGCCAAAAAATAAGTGAAGGCTTTGACGGCGATACGCCCCATCTGTTTGCCACTGCTTTGACCAGCAATACCAATGACCAACGTAGAAAAGAGCAAGGGGCCCACCACGGTTTTGATAAGTCGGATAAAAATCGAGCTCAGCACGTCGAAGTCTTTGGCAGCTTTGCCCATGTCGAGGCCAACTTCAAAGCCGACGATCATGCTGATCAATATCCAAGTGGTCAGCGAGCTGTGCGTCCAGCCATACGCGCAAAAAGCGGCTACTGTGAGCCAACGAAAAACCATTAAAACCGTCGGGTCAATGCCCGGAACAAGGTGTACGCCCGTGGCTACGGCCAATGTGCCAAGGGCAATCAAAAGGGTAGTGGATAATTTCATATAAGAGCGAAAGAGGATTTAGGGCGGCAATGTACGAAGGGCGCCAACAACGTCAAGTTTCAATTGGCGAGCTTGCCTACTTTTGCCGCGTGAATACAACACGTAAAAAAACCTTTTTCGCTTCCGATTTCCATCTCGGGGTGGATGCCCGACTAACGAGCCCAGAACGCGAACGCCAAGTGTGCCGATGGCTGGATGCCGTGGCGCCTGAGGCCGAAGCCATTTATCTCGTCGGCGACATGTTCGATTTTTGGTTTGAATACAAATCAGTGATCCCCAAGGGCTACAATCGCCTCTTGGGCAAGTTGGCCGAATTGCGCGATGCAGGCATTCCCGTGTACGCCTTCACGGGCAACCACGACTTGTGGATGTTCGGGTACTTCGAGCAAGAGTTTGGTATCCCTGTTTATCGGAAGCCGATTCAGCGTGAAATACATGGTAAAACTTTTTTCATCGGTCACGGTGATGGGCTGGGCCCCAACGACCTGGGCTACAAACGGATGAAAAAAGTATTCATACATCCGTTTAGTCAGTGGCTATTTAATTGGATTCATCCTGATCTTGGCATTCGAATCGCCAATTTTTCTTCTCAGAAAAGCCGCGCGGCCACCCCACCCGAAGAAAGGGCCTGGCTCGGCGAAGATAAAGAATGGCTACTCCAGTATTGCCAGCGGAAAATTGAGCTCGGCATAGAACCCGATTATTTTATTTTTGGCCACCGGCATTTGCCTATTGACTGGCTCTTAAAAAATGGGCTCAGTCGCTATGTCAACCTCGGTGAATGGATGCACCATTGCTCCTACGCAGTGTTCGACGGGGAAAATTTGGAACTCCGTTTTTTTGAAAATGAAAAAGGGGAAGTTTGCAGTAACTCATAACTTGTCACTCATCACTTATCACTCATCCTCTCCCCCAAAGCATTAAAAGCCAACACCGTAAAGCATATCATCAACCCGGGAGGCAACATTACCCACCAAGACTTCACCGGGTTGGTTTGAGCATTGTCTTTTGCCAGCAAACTCCCCCAAGACACCCCTTTTAGCGCATCCCCGCCAAAGCCCAAAAATGATAGTGATGCCTCTAGCAACACGGCTCCCGCTACCCCGAAAGCCAAGGCTACCAGCACCGGGCGCATAGCATTGGGCAGCGCATGGCGGAGTAAAATCCGCCAATTGGGAAGCCCCAATCCACGAGCCGCCGTCACAAAATCCAACTCGCGCACCCGCAAAAGTTCGGCCCGAACAAAACGCGCTACCCCAGTCCAAGCCATTATCCCGATTAGGAAGATGAGCAGCCAGATGGAGTCGTTTTGCCGTTGCAGTAGCACCGAGAGCGATACCACCACAAGAAGTCTGGGCAAGGCGTTGAACACCTCGGCCAAACGCATAATGGCCAGGTCAGCAGGCAACACCACTGACTTTGAAAAAAAGGAAAGTCGGCTCAGAAGCCCGCCCAAAACGTTGAAAGCCAAGACGACCCCTAGAAAAATGCCAATACTTTCCAACCAAACAACCGAGGATTCTGCTACAGATAGATCATATTGTCGCAAGACGAATGCAAGGAAATACGCGACAGGCAAGGCCAATATAGTCAGCCAAAGTCGCCCCCTGCGTACCCGCAGCCGCTCGTCGCCAAAATAGCCGGCCACGGTACCGAGTGTCAATCCGAGGAGCAAGGCCATGCCCATTGCCACACTGCCTGTGAGGAGTGCTACCCGCGCACCTGACACAAGTGTAGCCGCTACGTCACGGCCATCTGAATCGGTGCCCAGCCAATGGTGAAAACGGGGAGCAAGACCGGGTTGTACTGCCCCTGGTGACAAAAGACCCGAAACGGAAAAGTGCTGGATTGAATGTTCCCCGGGCGAAAATGGGATGGGCGCAAACACGGGTGGGGCATCGTAGTTGGAGAAATCTTTCCAAGCTTCAAACTGCGGCTTTTCGGCAATCGCGTTCAACGCCGGAGCGGCATATCTGTCACTTGGGTCTACAAAAACAGCCCTCAGCCCTGGCCAATACGCCTCTCCTCCGATCCTGCAATACAAAGGCCTGCCATTTGCAATGACATCGCGGAAAAGGGCCAGAAAAAGCAGGAAGCCGAGAAACCAGAGCGAGGCTTTTTTTGACATGGTATTCAGTTTAGCCTATTCGGGGTTGTGCAAAAAGTCCTGATAGAAAATTTATTGCGGAATTATATTTTGATTCTCATAAAATCCTATAAGGTTTTTAAAACCTTATAGGATTCAATTGGCCAAAACACAAAATATTGTTTCTCGCAAAAATCGGCGAAATACCTTTTTGCACAACCCTGAATAGGCATTATGGAAACACGATCCGAAACTCCTTAGCCAATGCTTCGACCGTTTCGACATTACGCGCAAAACCTAACACAAAGCCGCCGCCGCCGCCACCGCAAACTTTTAACACAAAATCTTGATTTTCAAGATTATCTCCCCAAAAATATTCCAAAGTTTGCGGGATAATATGCGCAAAGTTTGCAAATTGAAAAGCGGAAACGCGCCGCAAATTAGGCCAAAATAAATCGCTGTCGGCAGAAAGCCATGCTCGTAGCACAGCGTCGTGTGCGGGCAGATATTCTTTTGAGAGTTTTTGGGCAAATGCAGGCTCCGTGCTTTGCGCCAAAAACCACTCGACCAAGGGCCCCGTGCGGCGTGGCAATTGGGAATCGAGCAAGAAAACCCTCGGCTTTTCCGATGCCCAGTTTTGGGGGAAGACACGCTGTACCTCTGTTTTGTTTTGGATCAAAATAGGCTCCCCCACAAAACTCGTGAGCGGGTCAATGCCCGAACTGTTGCCATGGAAAAAACTTTCCATGCGGGCAAAAATGCTTTTCAGCATGGCCAAGTCCTCGGTCTTTTCGCGCGAGTAGCGGTCATATACGGCTGCACACAAAGCCCCCGAACTTCCCAGCCCGTAGCCTGTCGGGATGT
>JANMME010000862.1:0-9528 GCA_031373015.1 Saprospiraceae bacterium | reverse complement strand
GTGTCCCATCCGTGTCATCCGTGTTCCAACCTAAACAGTTACCGAAAAAATCTCAGTGCATCACCAACATTTTGGCCACGCCGCTATGGCTGCCCGCACGGATATTGACAAAATAGAGCCCGTTTTGCAAGTTTGCCACATTAAGCGTGGCAAACTGAGGCCCAGACCCAAGCTTGCCCAAGGATTTTTGAACCACCACCGAACCGGACAGGTTGAAGACCTCGATGGTTGATTCAGATTTTTGAGCAAGGTTGAATGCGATCTGCGTAAAATCGTTGGCTGGATTGGGATTTAGACTCAACTCAAGGGTGTTAAACGGCTCTTTTGTGCCTACCGTGGGTCTGGCCAAATATACCCAACGGGAATCGTGACCAGCTTGTACGCCCGTAAGTTGCGCCGTAGAGCCAGGAGAATAGTCCCGCTGATAAGCAAGGTGAAATTTATCGTCAATTTTTTTGAAGCAGGCAGGCCAAACGCCTTCTGTCAATTTTGAAATAGTGGAGTCCGGGTCTATATCCGTGGCATATTGTACATCCAAGGGTGGCCATTGCCAGTTCTCACCATAATCCAGCGACCTAACAATGTAAATGTGGCGATAATTGAGGCCTTGATCATTGTCATAGAGATTTTCCACGGCAGCAGAGTAGGCAACATAAATTTCCCCGTTGTCTGATACTGCCCCGGCAGGCATCGAAGATAGGCCGCAACCGTATCCCACGATGGAGCCTGAATTGAAATCAAGCACACCATTGCCGTTCCAATCGTCAGAATAGGCAATCTCAAACAAACTGTCGGGTTTTACTTCGCTCCAGTAAAGGAGGCCATTTACACCCGGGTAGTAATTCGACCCCCCATCGGTAAGAATGCTGTCGAGCACATACATTTCTCCAACCCAGGCATGAACCAAACCGCCTGCGTCAACGGCCAAAGAGCCAGCCCCGTCCACTGTAAAAACACTGAGGGGTGACGGGGCATTCGGGTCTGCACCGCCAAGGTCATCAACGGTATAGCCTTTGTCAACCTTGTACTTTTCAAGCGGAAAATCCCAAATCGTGTAGGAGTCGGGCCAGGTATCTCCACCGTCTGAAGATTTAAAAATTTTGCAATCGTTCCAAGCGTTGAAAATACCAACTGCCACTACACCGTCGCGGGCAGCTATGGAATAATCGTCGGAGCCCAATTCAGCATATTTGGTACTGTCGAGGCCAGGAATGACCGCTCCAACCATGTCCCAAGTAGCCCCTGCATCTTTTGAGCGCCAGTACAGCGGGTGACCATTGAGTCCTTTATAGACAGCGCCCGTAAAAGTTGGCGCAGGGCCAACGGGGGTCGTTAAGGCCAACAGGTGAATGGTATTGCCATCAACGGCCATTTTTGACCAGAGCTGACCGTTGGCATCTACAGAAGGCAGATCGGATTCTGTCCAGGTGGTTTGCCCCGCCGGACGGCGAAGGCTATGGAGTACAAACTTCCCATCGGCCGTTACCAAATTCTTGTTCCGGTGGCTGGAAATAAACTCTGTTCTATTTTCTGTTACCACATAGTTGCTGAATCCAGTGCGAACTGTTTCCAAACGGCCTGCAGGATAATTGCTTGCGAGCCACTCGGAGCGCCGGTTGTATCCAGAGCCACGATCAGAATAGCCAGCAGTTTCATCGGCATTTGACATCGTCCAAACCGTGCTCACGTTGCCGTCAGGCCACACATGAAGGCGCGCTTGTTCTGTGCCGTTGGACTGCAGGTCGTATTGGGTTGGCCCGGCATCTTCCTCCACCAACATGCCATCGCGGAAAACAGAATGGGGGGATGGGGGAACGGCTATGGGGGCTGGTGCTGCGGCATAAGCGGGTTCAAGCCCAGTTTGCGGGCTTGGCGCGGGGAAGGCCCGCAATTGGTGGGGGATGGAGGGTCGGTTTTTAACCCGCTGAAGATGCGCTGATTGCGCTGCAGCTGATAACATGAAAAGGGACGCAAGCGCAGCAAGCAGTAATTTGTTTAACATGGCATAATTTGTTTGGAAAAATGTAAGAAATAATTTGCCCTAAAAATAAGTAGCGAAACGGCTTAAGCAAAAAATATTCTTCCAAAATGCCAAAAATTATCCAAAACAGATGGTTGATCCCATTGGACGCAAAATAAAGAAGCCGCCCCATGGTGTGGAGCGGCTTCTCGATAAATGCTTGCTTCGTTATGCGTAAAGCAAATTCAAATTAGTGTTGAACCATCAGTTTGCGGGTAGCAAAAGCATTGCCAAGGTTGAGGCGTGCGAAGTACACTCCGTTTGGCAGGTCTGAAGTGTTGATGTTGACGGTACCAGTGCCTTGACCAACAGTTACGCGAGCGGTTTGGCGCACTACTTTACCAAACATATCGTACACTTCGACATTGCTAGTTTGAGTGCGGTCGGAATTGAATTGGATCACGGTGCGGTCGTTGGCCGGGTTGGGCATCACCTCGAATTTCACCGTTTCAGCGGGTACGTTCTTCGTGTTAACCAGTGCCCAAGCAGTCGGGTAGCCAATGTAACGGATAGAGTTGTCGGTAGGATCGGTGTCTACCGTGTTGCTGTTCAGGTTTGTCAGCGGAGAGTAGTCGGCTTGGAAAATGACGTGCACTTTGTCGTCGGCCAATTTTGCTGCGCCTGTGAAAATGCCCTCGATGTATGGGACTTCCACAGAGTCTTCTTCCACGAGGTAAGGGTTCATCACTGCCTGTGGATTCAACCAAGTCATGCCGTAGTCAGCAGAGGATACGATGTATGGCTGGCGAAAGTTGAAGTTTGAGTTTATGTCCAGGTACAATTCCTGCACCGTTGAATAAGCGCAGTAGATGTTTCCGTCAGCATCCAGTGCTCCTGCAGGGTATGAGCTAAGGCCAATGCCATAGTTGGAGATATCCGTTACATCCAACACTTGGTTGTTGTTGACATCGGGGCAGTACCCAGAGATAACGCCTGTATTGTCAGCCATAGTAGAGTTCCAATATACGATGCCTATGTTGGTGCCAGGATAGAATACCCAACCAGCATCGCTAAGCGTGCTGTCGTTGACGTAGGTAGCGCCGTACCACATGTGTGCAGTGCCGGCATCGTCAACCAGCACATCTGTAGTGCCATCGCTCGTGAAAATCGCATAAGCATTTGGGGCGTTCGGGTCAGCTGGGAGGATACTTGGGTCGTAACCAGAGTTCACCACATATTTGTCAAGGGGGAAGTCGTTGACAATACGCTTCTCCCAGGTATCACCATTGTCAGTTGAGAGGTACAACAAACAGTCGTTCCAGGTATTGGTAATGGCGATTGCGATGTTATCACCATTGGCGTCAATAGCGTATCCCTCTACATCGGTGCCTGTAAAATGCGTGCTGTCAATACCTGGGAGCAGGACGTCTTTTTTATCCCAGGTAGCGCCGCCATCTTTTGAGCGGAAATAAACCACGACACCGTCCATGCCTTGAAATTTAGTACCAGCGTTGGCTACTGGAAGCGTTGTTGCGATTACATGAAGGGTTTTGTTGTTAGCGCCGCCAATAGCGAAGCGATTCCAAAGGTTTCCAGTTGCAGAAGTTGGGATATCCCCTTCTGTCCAAGCGCCACCACTAGCAGGCCGCTTGGCCCAGTGGATACGATTTGTTGTTCCATAATGGGAAAGGACGTACTCCGTGCCGTCAGCATCGGTGGCGTAGTTGGTGAAGCCTGTACGAACGGCTTCAACGCGAGCAGTTGGCTCGGGGCCCCAAGTGCCAGCGGTGGCTTTGTTGTAGCCCGTTCCGCGGTCAGGGTAGGAAGTTACGTTCTGGCTGAAAGTGAACACACCCGTGAGGTTGCCACCCCCGTTGTTTTGAATACGGTGGCCTATGCCGCCGTTGGATTGGAGGTCATACACCGTGGTGCCTACATATTGCAGCAAGGAATTTTCTGCAGGTGGAACGGACTGTTGCCCATGGTTGGCAGGATTGGATTCAAACCCTGTGTAATGCGTTTTTACGGCTGGAACGGCCACTTGCTTGGTGGGTTGCGGCAGGTTGCTCTTGATTTTGTTCACCTGGGCAAACGATGTCGCGCCAAACGCGAGCACGAAGAGGAAAATGAGTGTAAGGTTACGTTTCATGTTTAGAAAGTAGATTTAGTTAGAAAACTCAAAAATGACAAAAGGCGATTGTGAGGGCGAGTTTTCTTGGCGGCGGGGAGGTCAAAGGTACGGAGAGCTTGCCAATTGGTGGGAATGCTTTTTACCCTGAATGTAAAAAACTGTCCAAAATGACTTAAAATTTGTCTGGGAAGGTAATTTTGGGCACAAATAACAAGGCCCAGCGAAATCGCCGGGCCTTGGTTTTGCTTTTTGGCCTAATTTTGCGTTTTGACCACTTTGTTGGTTTGCGTTGCTCCGCCGGATTCGACCCGGAGGATGTAAAGGCCAGGGGGAAGCTCAGCGGTAGGCATGGAATAAGCGTCTTGGCCCGAGCCATAATGTTGCGTTGTTTGGAGGCGTCCGCTCAGGTCGAACAACTGAAGTTTAACGGGTAGATCGCCAGGAGAAGCATCAACGATGTCGAGGTTTTCGGCGAATGGGCTGATCGGGTAGGTGGTTGGTGTTGAAGATGTTGGCAATTCGTTCCGATCGCCTCCATTGGGCGGGCCAAAGCCAAAGGTGTTGACTTCATAGACTTCACATGTATAGCCTGTCAAGATATTTGTGATGCAAATTTCGTTAACAGCGTCAGAACCATTAGTATATGCGTAAATTCTAAGTATATCAGAACCTTCTTCTTCTCGAATGACAGCATAACTGAGACCAATATTTGGCTGATAAATTAACGTGGAACCTAGGTAGCCAGCATTCTGGGTATATAATGTCTTAGGGCATTGACTTGACTGATCTGTTCTTTTGAACAATGTTGCTTTTCCCCCATCAGTAATACGAATTGGATGAATATTGCAATTATCCCCTTTTTTCACCTTAATCCAAAGTCTGTTGCCATTTATATAATTGAAAGAATAACAGCACCCAGCAGTTGGACTAACGCAGGTGATTAAGCTCGCGTTTGGAGGCATTGGTGCAACCTGAATAATATCCAAATCTAAAATAACCTTGGGAAGTTCTAAAGTGGATTCCTTGGGACTTACTAGCCAATTGCCTTCGGCGCTATTACACCAGCACATCCCGGCAACCGTAACACGATGTTCTGAGCCAGGTATAAGCCCAGTGACGGTCATTGTGGTTGAAAAATGATTGATTTCGTAGAGGAAAACGTAATTGTTTCCTACTTTTTGGTAAACCTTTACTCTGTAGCCACCTGCTCCAGTTACGGGATTCCAAGCGATGTCGGCAGTAGTGGTGCCTACCTTGGTGGCATGAAGGCTTGTCGGAGGTTCCAGATTGCAATCGCACGGTGAGATATTCGTGACAGGCTTCGCTTGGAGTGTAGGGATAAGTAGGAAATGCCCTGAAACCCAGAGCAAAATCAGAGAAAAAAGAACTTTCTTTGCCATAAACCTTAAATGTTTTTGAAAAAATGGACATGAGTGATGTCGTAAAGATATTGGCTTCAACATGGAAAAATTTGTAACGATTTTTAAGCACTTTTCCCCACAGTATGCACAATGCTCACTTGATTCAGTTGATCAAAACCCTTTCTCCCGAAGAACTTAAGGAACTGGTTCTTTTTCTAGATTCGCCCTATTTCAACCGGAGCAAGTTCCGTGGCAATATGAGCAAACTTCTCGGGCTGATGGTAGATTTTGCGTCTGCAGAGCGATCATTTGATAAAAAAGCGGTATTTTCAAGTCTTTTTCCTGGAGAAAAAGAAACAGAAGGGCGTCTGGAAAAAAACATGAGCGAACTCAGCAAGCTGATTCGGGCTTTTATGCTGACCAAGCATTACTGGAAGCCTAAAAATGAGTTCTACCAAAATCTGGATTGGGCTGGATTGCTTCGGGGGCGCTCGCTGAATACCCGTTATCAGCATACCATCAGCCAACTCAGGGAATCTCTGGAGGCTGCGGTGTTTGAAACAACAGAATCCTACCTTAAGCAAGTGCTTTTTGAGAAGGAAGTGCTTGTATGGGAAAGCTACCACAACCATGCAAAAGGGGGGCTAAACCTTCCAGATTTGTTCCATCGCCTTGAGATGTTTTATCAGCTCAACCGCCTGGAATGGATCAACAAGCTGCTTTTGCAACAAAAAGTTGCTCAAGTGAACATCCCCAATGGGGCAGGCTTCCTGTTTTCCGAAATTTCTATCCCAACGTCTTTATTGCAAGAGAGTGCCAGCTTGCAAATCAATTATCAAATTTATCAGTTGTTAAAACAAGACGTCCCCGATATACAAGGTTTCGATGCACTTGCCGATTTGATCAAACAGTATGAAGGACGGATCGAACCAGATGAGCTTCAGGAATTTTATGCATTTCTGCGCAACCTGTGCACTTTGCTTTACAATAACGGGCACTTTGATCTCTTGCCGCTGCTTTTCCAACTGCAAAAAGGCAACCTTGAAAAAGGTTATTTCTACCACGATGGCAAAATCCCCCATGCTGCGTTCGGCAGTATTGTTTCTGTTGCCATCAAGCTTGAGGAATATGCCTGGGCTTTGCAATTTATGGAGGCGCACAAAGACCGGATCATGGGTGGCGAAGAAAACAAGGACCTTTATGATCTTTCCATGGCGGGCTATTTTTTTGCGCAGAAGGAATTCGAAAAAGCCCTGGATTGGATACCGGCTGCCCCGCAAAACCCCATGTTCTTGTATCGGGCACGCCGCCTCAAACTGAAAGCCTATTACGAGACAAAATCAGATCTCCTTTTTTACGAGTTGGATGCCTTCAAGATGGTTCTAAGCCGGGCCTCTCAGAAACTCATTTCGCCACAGTTTAGGGAAGTGAACGCAAATTTCGTCAACTACCTTTACCAAATCGCCAAGTCTATCCCCGGCGACAAGGCTCGATTCCTGACGCTTACCCAGCGAATTTTGCCCAAAACGGTAGTAGCCGAGAAAGATTGGTTGCTCGAAAAGTTGAAAGAAATGGGTTGAGCGGGGTAAATGCACCTTTTCTCGTTACAGAATCTGGCTTCAAATGAGGAGGTTTTGAAGGATTGAGCTGATTGGCGTGGACGATTTGGCCTTTTCCATTGATTTTTTGGCGCGAGCCATAATTTATTTTGGGAGAAGACTGCCCAAAAATCGTTATTGGTTGGCGAAACGTCATTGGGTGACTTTTGTGGCAACTCCACTCGGAGGTTCAAACAATTTTTTCACCTAATAAAATTTTCTTTATGAAAAAACTACTTTTCGTCCCACTTCTATTTGCCATGGCGGCTACTTTGTGGTATTGCCAAAAAACGCCTACGCCAAATGATCCAATGTCCAATCTATCAAATAGCACTTCGGATAGAGGGGAAAGTTCTTCCTTTTGTGCCGAGCTTCCCAATTGCGGTGGGTGGCAAGTTCAAGTTTTGGAAACTTTCCCGGCTGGTTCGCAGTACTATGTTCAGATTGATGCGTTTGAAGCACCTGTTTGTGCTGATGATTTTTGTGACAACGGCCTAACAAACCAATGTTGTGTGACTGCATTTAAAAGCAGCGGTTATACCTGGCCCATAGTTCCGACCAATGGGTGCTTTGGAAGCAATCCGCCTATTTTAGATATTGGACAGTTTATGAATCTTCCGTGGTTTTATACACGGAAATATGTGATTAGCCTACTGATGAAAGATGCAGCTGGCAACACTTTGTACTACAATCCCCAAAATCCAAATTCGGCTTTTGTTAGGCTAAGGTTCCTTCGAAAAGGTGCTCTTGATTGTGGTTTGGGCAACTATCCATCTTCTATCGTTACGATCAATCCTTCCAACACTGCATCAGGTGATGATAGCCCATGCCTTGCCTTGTTCTCATTAAATTGCTGCACAGGATTATCCGTTCAAAGTTGTGAGTAAAAAACAACTCGAAGGATCACTATTAAAACTAACTGACTATGTTCGAGCATCGAACCTGTCTTGAGGAAGCCATAATCAGTTTTTGATTTTGCGTGGCCTAGCGATTTAGCCGGGCCGCGCAATTTGGTTTCTACGGTGATTCACAAATCTAAAGCGACCATTCAAACCTCCTCCACATAATCCAAATCCCGATCAAACGTCTCTTTCATGCCCCATAGCGCAATAAACGCTATCCCGAGGCAAACCGCTCCTACGATATAACCTGCCGTAATAACGCTCCCGGTCACAGCAGCGCCTTTGAGGTATTTGAACGATTCGTTGATGGGCACTTGCATCCCGCGCGCAAAATTCGGCACCGAAGTGGCCACTGTGGAGCGCAGGTTGGTGCCAAACTGCTCGGCTCCGATGGTCACGAAAATGACCCAAAAACCGACCGAGAAACCCAGAATAAAATGACTTAAATAAAACATCGTCGGGCTGCTGAAGGGAAGCGCGAGGTAGGCCAAGACTGCCAGAACATCCAGGCTTAGGAAAATGGCCATCACTTTTACCCGGCTGCGCAGCAACTGGCTCAAAAGCCCCGAAGCCAAATCGCCTAAAATGAGCCCGATGTAAGCAATAGCGATCGCGTTGGAAGCCAAAATGCCCTCCAAACCCTTAGCTTTTCCAAATTCTGGCGAAAAGAATACCAATACCCCAATCACAAACCAGGTGGAAGTCCCGATAAAGATGCAGCGGAGAAAACGGGAAAGTCTGTCCCAACTGGTAAAAAGCGCGAAAAAATTGCCTCTACTTATGTGCTCCTGTTGTTGTACTTGTTTGTAAATACCTGATTCAGATACGCTTACGCGCAGCACCAAAAGCAAAATGCCCAAACCGCCGCCGATAAAATAACAGTCGCGCCAGCCAAAATAATGTTCGATCACCCAAGCCAGTAGCGCACCTGAAAGCCCGATGGAGGCCACCAACATGGTGCCAATTCCGCGCTTGTTTTTGGGCAAAACCTCGGCCACGAGCGTGATGCCAGCGCCCAGCTCGCCCGCTAGGCCTATGCCCGCAATGAAGCGGTAAAAAGCATAGTCGGCATAGCCCGTGGCGAATCCATTGAATATATTGGCAATGGAATAGAGCGCAATGGAAAAGTACAATACGCGCACCCGGCCACGCTTGTCGCCCAGCACGCCCCAAAGGATGCCGCCTACGAGCATTCCGAACATTTGCCAGTTTTGAAGGGAGAGACCCTTGTCGGTAAGGTCTTGGCCTGAAAAACCAAGGTCAGTGAGACTTTTTACGCGAACAAAACCGAAGAGCAGCAGGTCGTAGATGTCTACAAAGTAACCCAGGGCTGCCACGATCACGGCGGCGTTTAGAATTTTGACGGAGGAGGACGTAGAATCAGACATGGTTCAAAAATGGGTGGGGTTGTGTCAAAAGGTGTTTCAGCGACTTCTGCAGCAGATTTTATATCTAATGCCGCGTCCAGTAAATAACGCATGAATGTGGCGGCCAAATTTTTCCTTTCTCTGCGTTGTTCGTCGGTTAAATTGTCCCGCATTGCGCCCTCCTCCAGCCTTGACAAAGTAAAGATTTG
>JANMME010000837.1:0-7741 GCA_031373015.1 Saprospiraceae bacterium | reverse complement strand
GTCTCATCCGCGTCATCCGTGTTCCAACAACAACCCCTACGGCTTCCGTTTTTTCAGCACCCGCATGGCTGCGATGTACTGCTTTGCCAAACGGACGATGTTCACCCGACTGCTCGTAGTGTCGTCAGTCCAGATAACGGGCAACTCGCACAGTTTCAAGCCTTTCCATTCCGCTATGGTCAGCAATTCGGTGCTGAAAAACCAGCCGTTCGACACCGCTCCGGCCTCCATTAGCGGCGCGACGTGAGCCCGGTGCAGCCATTTGAACCCGCACATGCCATCAGAAAAATGGGTGCCCAGGTAGGTTTTAAGCAAGAGGTTGAAAATGCGCGAGGTGATCTCCCGCTTCAGTGTGCGGCCAATGACCCTCGATTTTCTGTGCAGGCGGGTGCCATACACCAAATCGAAACCTTCGGTAGTCAAGGCGTTGTAGGCCTGCGGGAAATGCCTCAGCTCTGTTGCCAAATCCAGGTCCATGTAACCTACAATGTCGGCTTTGCTTTGGCTCCAGGAAGTTTTTAGCGCGAGTCCCACCCCTTTTTCGGATACTCTAATCAATTGAATTTCAGCAAATTCGTCGCAAAGGGCAGCGGCAATATGGCGCGTGTTATCGGTGCTGCCATTGTCGGCGATGACAATGCGCCAGTGACCACGATCAGGAAAGTTTTCCCAAAGGAATGCATGCAAGATACGTACTTGGCGGTCGAGGGTAGCTTCTTCGTTGAGGACAGGGATGGTTACGTCAAAAGTCATTTTGGCAGTTTTTCCAGCGCGGCATAAATTTTGACTACGGCGATGGTGTATAGTCGTTGGGTAATTGCGAGTGAAACCATAATTCCATGCTATTTAGGTGCAAGATACGGCATTCAATGTATGTGTACCGCAACTTACATTCACGATAAGACAATACAATCACTATGACAAAACAGACCAGATTTGGCTCAGAGACGATCAAATTTCATGTGCTTGCCGGGCCTTCATTATTTCCCCTAATTTTTAAATATCCATGGCAGTGCGAAACCTATCCAAGGCTCTCAAAACCAATCGGTTGATTCAGATTTGTAAATCTGTTTTTCCTATTTCTCCTTTACTTCTTAAAGGCGTTTTCGCCACGGCACAAGATGCCCCACACCCCGGTCAACCATTTGAAGGGCCCGGCGGGGCGGATTATGCGCATCATTCAGTAGCATTTTACGATGCTGCCGCCAATGCCGATGGCTACTGGCTTTTTGAACCTGCCGACCCCGTTCCCGATTCGGCTGAAGTGGTCGTTTTTCTGCATGGTTACGGGGCATACAATCCCATGGCCTATGGCAAATGGATCAAGCATTTGGTGGCCAAAGGCAACATAGTTATATACCCGCGTTACCAAAAAAACCTTGTCTGGCCGCGCCCTGATGGTTTTCCTGAAAATGCAGCCAAAGGAATCCGCGATGCATTGCAAGTGCTTGAAAAAGAAGGACATGTAAAACCACGCACCGAAAAAGTGGCCTATTTGGCACACTCCTACGGTGGGGTTATAGCAACGAATTTGGCTACCCATTGGCAAAAATTTGGCATCCCGAAGCCTACAGCCATGCTGCTTGCCCAGCCAGGCTCTGGCCCTTTCAAAGGGGCTCGGTTGGAACATTACGAAAACCTTTCTGCCGATCTCAACCTGCTTGTGGTGGTAGGTGAAGACGACTATGTGGTAGGGGAGGAATTTGGCCGTCTCGTGTTCGAAACTGCAGTGAATACACCCAACCGAAATCTCATCGTTCAGCGCCGCGATACCACTAATTTCCGTCGCTGGATTTTGGCAACCCACTCAGAACCTTATGCTTACGATTTGGATTTTGACACCGGCGTACGCAATTATACCGCCAAGCGCGTTCTGATGAGCGCGCGGCTCAACGAGGTGGATTTCAACTGTTACTGGAAACTCGCCGACGCCCTGATTGCCTATACGCGCACCGGGCAGTACGGCGATGTGGCATTTGGCAATACCCCGAGCCAACGCTCTTTAGGCTTTTGGCCGGACGGCAGACCCATCAAAGAATTAGAAGTGTTCCTGCCCCATGAAAGGCTTGGCGTCGTTAAAAACGCAAAATTGGAAGCGGCGGGGCAGAAATGATTACTCCGCTGCTACAAAATAATAATTGCTCCGCTCATAAAACTGCTTTGAGAAGCCCTCAGCGTTTAGCGGGAGGCCTTCAGCAATAAAATTTTCAAGCAAAAAAAGGCGCAAGCCACAGGCTTCCACCAGCGCAAACACTTGCTCCGGCGTAGATCCATAAATATCTGAAGCCCCCAGGCCATGCTCGAAGATAACCGTTGGTTTCCAACGAATTAAGAGTTCGCGCGCACCTTCCAAAACCATCTGTTCGCCCCCTTCTACGTCAATTTTCAACACGTCGAGCCGCAAATCCGCTGGCCATACATCGTCCAATTTCTCGGTAAGGACGGTAATCTGCGTGTCCTCTTCATTGGGCCGGTCATAGTGGCGTTTGAGCAAACCGCTGTATGAGGGATTGCTCACAACATAATTAAAGCTGGAAGTGCCCCGTTGGTTGGAGAGGGCAATGTCGAAAATGCGGCAATTTGCGCGGCCCGCATATTTTTGCTTCAAATTTTGAAACAGGACCGGAATGGGTTCAAATCCAAAATGCATTCCCTGAGGCGCGACAGCCAAGAAGAGGTCAAGTATTTCGCCTTTGTGGCAGCCGACATCGGCGCAATTGCTTGCAGGGCGACACACCTTGCTTATGACGCGCTCAGTTAGGCGGTCATAGCGTTGGTTTTTCGTAAAAGCAAAAGGCAGCGCTTTGAGTATTTTTTTTAAAAAGTCCTTCAAACGGGAAAAATTTCAAGAGAAACAGATTTTTACCCTCCTTCGCCACTGCCTTCGCTAAGGCTTCCCCATCCGTTAAAACTTTGGCGGATGAATCGGCAGATAAAAAGGCTGCGGCGGGTAAATCGGCGCAAGATACCGAGTTGCCCGCCATAGCAGGGTGTAGGCGGGTAAAAATGTGGTCAATGGGTGGACCCGCCTTCGCCAAGGCTACGGCGGGTAAAAAAAAACCGTCGAAGCGTTGCGCGCCGACGGTTAAACCCTAAAAACCAAATGAAAACAATCTTCCTTATTTGTCTTGTCTACCGCCCTGACACATTAGCCAGAACTTTCGTTGTTCCTAATATTTTAAGTTTTCTTTCTAGTCTTTTGTTGGGTAAATTTGGTGATGGCACCAACCCTCCTTCGCGCTACGCGCTATGGCGGGTAAAAAAGCCGTCGGAACATTGCGCCCCGACGGCCAAACCCTAAAAAACCAAATGAAAACAATCTTCCTTTTGATGGTGCACCTGCTTTTGGCTAGTGCGTGTGTTTGTTTTTCGCGTATCGCTTACTCGTTTGTAAGAACACAATTAATACGCCAAGAGTTGAAATAGGTCACAGGCCTAAAAAGAATTATTTCCGCAATTCAACACCTATTAACAAACATGATTCTATATTGCCAAAATAAGGGGGAATTTTCGGATTTTAATTCTGAAAACGCGGGATCATTTTGAATATCATTTGCATCTATATCTACCCGGAAGGGGTTACTTCTGGATGTAAAAACGCATACGGGAAACCCCGTACATAGGTTGCTTCAACGTCTAAGATATTGAATTTTTCCCAATCTCCCCCAGGACTACTACTTTTTCGCCTCTTTTGCCCACGCATCTTTCAGCGTTACTGTCCGATTGAATACCATTTTTCCCGGAGTAGAATCGGGGTCAACGCAGAAATAGCCGAGTCGGGTGAATTGGAAGCGGTCGCCCAGACTTGCTTCTGTCAGCGCAGGCTCGATCAGCGCATTTTCAATAACTTGCAAAGAATTTGGGTTGATCGTGGACTTAAAATCCTCCTCGCTGGCAGGGTCTTCTACCTGAAAAAGGCGGTCGTATAGCCGAACCTCCGCAGTCTTTGCATCACTTGCACAAAGCCAGTGGATTACGCCTTTTGGTTTCAGGCCTGAAGTGTCCTGGCCCGAACGGCTTTCGGGAACATAAGTGCAATGGATCTCAGTGATATTGCCCGATGGGTCCTTTACAACTTCCTCACAACGAATGATATAGGCCGATTTTAGCCGCACCAAGCCGCCAGGTGAGAGGCGGAAATATTTAGGCGGCGGGTTTTCCATAAAATCATCCTGTTCTATCCAAATCTCGCGGCCAAAAGACAAGGGCCGGGTGCCTGTTTCGGGCGCTTCTGGATTGTTCTCCGTCTCTAAATGTTCAATTTTGCCTTCCGGGTAATTCGTAATCACCACCTTGAGCGGGTTCAGAACTGCAAAACGGCGCAGGGAGCTTTTGTTCAAATCTTCCCGGATGCAAAATTCCAAAAGCGACATGTCTGCCACCATTTCTCGTTTGCCAACGCCAATACGGTCGCAAAATTCACGGATGCTTGCAGGCGTGTAGCCTCGGCGACGGAAGCCTGAAATAGTGGGCATCCGAGGATCGTCCCAACCGCGCACAAAATTTTCTTCCACCAGTTGCTTCAGTTTGCGCTTGCTGGTGATGGTGTAGGAGACATTCCGCCGGGCAAATTCGTACTGTTTGGATGGGAAAACACCCAATTGTTCGATGCACCAGTCGTAGAGTTCGCGGTGTGGCGCAAATTCGAGTGTACAGATAGAATGCGTGATGTTTTCGATGCTGTCGCTTTGTCCGTGCGCCCAATCATACATGGGATAGATGCACCAGGCGTCTCCTGTGCGGTGATGGTGGGCGTGCTTGATGCGGTAGAGTAGGGGATCGCGCATGATCATATTGGGCGAGGCCATGTCAATCTTGGCGCGAAGGGTACAATGCCCATCGGGAAATTCGCCTGCCTTCATTTTTTCAAACAAAGCCAGGTTTTCTTCGGGTGTAGTATCCCGATAAGGGCTGTTTCTGCCCGGCTCGGTAGGCGTGCCTTTTAGCGCCGCCATTTCTTCTGAACTGGAAAAATCAACGTAGGCTTTCCCTTTCAAAATCAGCACTTTAGCCCATTCGTATAATTGCCCGAAATAATCAGAAGCATACACGATTTTAGCGGGCTCAAAGCCCAGCCATCGCACATCTTCAATGATACTGTCTACGAATTCCGTTTCCTCGGTGGTCGGGTTGGTATCGTCGAAACGGAGGTTTGTGGCGCCACCGTACTTCACACCCAGCCCGAAATTGAGGCAAATGGAGGTAGCATGGCCCACATGCAAATAACCGTTTGGCTCCGGTGGGAAGCGGGTGAGGATGGTTTTATACTTGCCGGATGCAAGGTCGGCCTCGATGATCTCTTCGAGGAAATTGAGGGATTCGGTAGGTTTGTCGTTCGTCATGTTTTTGTACTAAAAGACGTGGTCACAATTCATCAACAATTAAGATATTGATTTCTGGCACACGCTTCAATTTGTAGTCGTTGGTAAAAAAATAGTCGCAATCAAAATTTATGGCTGCGGCAAGTTGCAAAGAATCCATTGCTTTTAAGGCTGGATACTTTGCTCTCAACTTATAGGAGGTGATGGCAATTTGCCTTTCGATTGGCAGCACTTCAAATGATGCGCTGCTGATTAGATGTTCAAAATCGGTGAACAGGTCTTGACGATTATTTCGTTCGGGAATTACTCCAAATTCCGCAAGACTCAAAACACTTGTTACAAATAATGCATTGTTTCCTGTCGCTTCTATTATAAAATCATCAACCATTTGCCCATACTTGGGATGGTTTTCGAGCAAGTAGATAAAAGGCGCTGTGTCAAAAAATATTTTTCCGACGGCATTCATCTGTCTTCACGTGATTGATTGACGAATTCTTGGGCATCTATCTGCCAAACACCTTTTCCAGCCCCCTTTACCTTTTTCAAGGCAGCCTTTACTTTTTTCAAACGTTCCAACTTTTGTTGAATTTCGCGTGCCAGAACCTCCAAATCACTTTGAGGCAAATGGCTAATTTCTTGAATGATTAAATCTATTTTTGACATAAACCGCTTTTTTGCAAAAGTAAGGGAAAACTTACATCACTTCCGGCATTTCGATGCCTAAAAGCCCCATGCTTGATTTTAGTACTTGTCCAACGGCACGGCTCAGGGTAAGCCGGAATGCGCGGGTTTCAGGCGTTTCAGCACGATGATATATTGAGAGGTCATGGTAAAAACGGTGATATTTCTTGGCTAAATCATAGCAAAAATTGGCCACTAGCGAGGGGTCATATTCCTCGGCTGCTTTTTGTACTATGTTTGGGTAGTCGTTCATCGCCACTAGTAAGTCTTTTTCTTGTGGCTGTATACTGGTGTACTGTGGGGCAATCGATAAGTCAATGCTCTCTTTTTCAATTAGATGCATAAATTTGTTGATCCGCACATAACTATATTGAATATAAGGCCCGGTTTGCCCCTGTAAGTCCACCGATTCTTCGGGATTAAAGATCATTTTCTTCTTTGGGTGGACTTTCACAATGAAAAACTTGAGCGCACCCATGCCTACGCGACGCAAGTTTTCCTGTTTTTCAGCTTCAGAAAGTGTTTCCGTTTCGCCCCTGTCTTTGGATTGTTCGGTAGCGATGCGGATTACCTCTGCAATCAGGTCATCGGCATCCACTACGGTACCTTCACGGGTTTTCATGCGCCCACTGGGAAGTTCTACCAGTCCGTAAGAAAGGTGGTGAAGGCCAGCGGCGTATGGTTCGCCAAGACGTTTCAGGGTTTCGAAGAGAACTTGGAAATGGTAGTTTTGTTCGTCTGCTACCACATAAATGTAACGCTCACAGCCCAATTCATGGTGACGCATCCGTGCAGTGCCCAGATCTTGGGTGATGTAAAGGGAAGTGCCATCGGCGCGCACCACCACTTTTTGGTCGAGGCCCGCATCTGTCAAATCCAACCAAATCGAACCGTCTTCTTTTCTGAAAAAAACACCTTTGGTCAGGCCATCCTCCACAATGTCCTTTCCAAGTTGATAGGTTTCGCTTTCGTAGTAGAGTTTGTCGAATGAAACGCCAAGATCGCCGTAGGTTTTATCAAACCCTGCATACACCCAGCCGTTCATTCTTTTCCAAAGGGCGAGTGTTTCAGGGTCGTGCGCCTCCCATTTCAGGAGCATTTCGCGTACTTCTGCGCCCAGGAGGGAGTGTTCGTTGAACCACTTGTTTTTGAATTCTTTAAAAAACGCTGAGGCTGGTTGGTCGGCCTTGCGCTTGCTTTCAAAAAGTGATTTTGCTTCCGCTGTTTCTTGCCAAGCCTCGTATTCTGCCTTGCTTTTTTGCTCAAACAGTACATACCAATCGCCCACAAAATGGTCGGACTTGATGCTGGTGGATTCAGGTGTTTTGCCTTCGCCAAATTTGAGCCAGCAGACCATGCTTTTGCAGATTGCCACGCCGCGGTCGTTTACGATTTGGGTTTTAACCACTTCATAACCAACAGCTTCCAGAATATTGGAGCAGGACCAGCCCAGTAAAATATTGCGGATATGGCCCAGGTGCAAAGGCTTGTTGGTGTTGGGCGAGGAAAACTCCACCATCACTTTTTTTCCGTTGTGGGGCAGCCTGCCAAAGGTTGAATCCGCCACCACAGATTGCAAAAATTGCTGCCAGTAGGTATCGTTGATTTCGAGGTTTAAAAAGCCTTTGACGACATTGAAGCCCTTGATATCGGGGATATTTTTGGACAAGTATTCGCCTAGTTCTGCTGCTGCGGCATCAGGCGATTTTTTTGCAATTTTGACAAAGGGAAAGATCACT
>JANMME010000806.1:0-2291 GCA_031373015.1 Saprospiraceae bacterium | reverse complement strand
GTGTTTTGCGGATTTTTTCGAGAAAGAATCTTCTGCGTTTTGGCCAATTGAATCCTATAAGGTTTTAAAAACCTTATAGGATTTTATGAGAATCAAAATATAATTCCGCAAGAGGTTTTCAATCTAGGCATTTGACACAACCTCGCTTCACATTGAACACATTGATCACATTTTTAAAACCCATTTCGACTCCCGCTGGGCTAGCCTTCTGGTCTGCCAATTTGCTTGTGGTGAGCATGGTGGTGTCGCCGTTTCTGCTTTCCATCAGCATGTGGTTTTTGGTGTTTGCGGCTTGGTGGCACACGGCTGAGACCTTGCCCGTAAGCGGTCAGACGACTTCGAGTCGTCAGACCGCAGGGGCCTCCCTGCTTTTACCCAGTACCTGGTGGGAAGTACTGAAAGTTTCGTTTTCCCGACTCTACCAACGCCGCGAACTGTTCGTGCTCTTGCTGCTTCTATTGGCACCAGCGGTCAGTTTTTTTTGGTCAGATGATAAAGCCTACTGGCTGCGGATGGTACAGACGCGCTTGCCCTTTTTGGTACTTCCCTGGGCTTTTGCCAACCTCCCTACTCTATCAGAACAGCGTTGGAAGTCAGTGCTTTACCTTTTGGTGTGGTTCATGGTGGGTATGTGCATTGCGGTTGGGATCAATTTTTTATGGCATTTTGATGCCATCATCGAAGGGCTTGGGCGAGGGAATCCGGTGCCGGTGCCACGATCGCACGTTCGGTTTAGTCTCGTGCTGGCCACCGCCATCATTTCGGGTGCTTGGCTATGGCAGCAGCGTTTCTGGCTTTGGCATCGTTGGGAGCGGAAAGCATTGGCCCTGGGGACTGTGTTTTTGTTTGTTTTCATACATGTGCTCTCCGTACGAAGCGGCTTGTTTTCCCTGTATGCTGCCCTGTTGTTCGCCTTGGTTCGGTATGTCTGGCTGAGCAAGAAATGGCTGGCAGGATTTGCCGCACTCTGTGTGCTTTTGGGAGGATTGTGGATCGCCAGCGAGACCGTTCCGAGCCTGAAAATGCGCATCGCCTATATGAAATACGACTGGGAGCGCTTCAGCACCCAGAACGACGGTCACCTCTACTCCGATGCGGCGCGTTGGGTTTCACTGCAATCAGGTTGGCGTTTGTGGCAGCAAAATCCCCTCCTCGGCACCGGTGCCGGCGACTTGCTCAGCGAGACCAAACGCATCACCGCTGAATTGTTCCCCAGCTACTCCCAGGAGCCACGGCTGCCACACAACGAATTCCTGTTTATTATGGCCAGCACAGGGCTTTTTGGTTTGATGCTCAGCCTTTTGGCATTCTTTTGGCCGATTTACGTGGGTCGTAAAAAATTCCTGTTTTTGACCTTTCAAATTATGGCCCTGGCATCGTTTTTAATAGAATGCACGATTGAAAACGCCATTGGGGTGGCTTGGTGGTTGTTCTATTCTTTATGGTTTTTAACACCTTGGCAAGGAAAATCAGCAGAAACGAAACCTCTTTTGTAAATTTGCGATAAAAAGAAGGCCATGCAATACCACGCCGATACTGAACAACTTCTTGCACGGATCACGGTTAATCCAGCGGTTATGTTGGGCAAGCCTACTATTAGAGGCACGCGTTTAACTGTAGAACATGTCCTTAAAGCAACGGGACGCGGACTTTCCTACGATCAGCTGCACGAGGACTTTCCTTTTCTTGAACCTGAAGACATTCAGGCATGCATTATGTACGCTACGCAACTCGTTGAAAACGAACGAGTTTACGCGCTATAAGGATTCTCTTATCTTTTTCAGAACAAATCGAAGGGCGGTTTTGCGTGTATCAAAATGGACGGCTTCGCATTCGTTGAACAACTCTATTATGCACGCAAAAAAATCCTTCGGTCAGCATTTCCTAAAAGACGAAAACATCGCCGAGCGCATCGCCAATGGGCTGCTTCAAGCAGAGCAGACCGGCCTCGTGCTCGAAGTAGGGCCTGGCATGGGCATGCTGACCAAATACCTGCTAGGCCACAAGGAATATGAAACTTTTGCCGTGGAGGCCGACCGGGACATGGTGGAATATTTGGGGAAAAACTTTTCAGAATTTGCTCAAAAACACCTGATCCCTAAAGACTTTCTCGATTTTGATGCGCCCGCTTACTTTGAGGGAAAACCATTTTGCCTCATCGGAAATTACCCTTATAACATCTCTTCCCAAATCCTTTTCCGGCTGCTCGATTGGCGAGATAAAGTCCCAGAAATGGTCGGCATGTTCCAAAAAGAAGTGGCAGACCGCATTGTTTCCAAGCCCGGCTCAAG
>JANMME010000759.1:0-10511 GCA_031373015.1 Saprospiraceae bacterium | reverse complement strand
AAAAGGCACAGCGCATCCTGAAGATGCCTATCGGTTTAACCTTGCCAACTACCATTTTTTTATTCGTGAATTTCAAGTAGCCTACGAGGTACTGTTCCCATATAAATATGAGGAAATGCAGTACAAAATATCCTCAAAAGTGTTGGAAATGAAAATACTTTATGAACTGGGCGAAATGCAATGGCTGGATTCCCGGATTGAGGCCGCCAAAGTGTTTTTATCGCGAGAGGAAAAGATGCCAAGCCTCAAAATGGATCAATGCTTGAACTTTGTAAACATGATGAAACAGATACTCCATTCAGAGACTGCCGTGAACTCAGATCGCGTGCAACAGTTAATCACCAAAGTCAAAGAAACCAAACTCATCGCCGACCGTGCCTGGCTGATCGAAAAACTGGAGGAGATATTGAAAAAGATAGGGAAATAGGGGTAAAACACTCAGCGCCACACCGCCGTGCTCCCCTCCGCCCCAAACTGCACCTCCAGCAAATGCGGGAAAAAATCCTTCAAACTGTCAATGTGCGAGACGATGTAAATCTGCCGGAACTGCTCTTGTAAGTAGTTGAGCGCCAGCATCATTTCCATTCGCCGCTCTTCATCTTGGCTGCCAAAAATCTCGTCGAAGGCTAAAAATTCCATGCGCCTTTCAGCCGACGAACCGCTCAAGTCCATGATGGCTTTTGTGATGGCGATGCGCAGACAGAAGTTGGCGAGGTCTACCTCTCCGCCGCTGAATCGCTCGATGGGGTAAAACACCCCGCCGTCGGTGATGGCGAAATCAAAATTCTCGTCCACGCGGATGCCCTCGTACTTGCCCTTCGTAATGCGGTTGAACAGGTCGCTGGCCTCGCGCGAGATGCCGGGGCTTACTTTTTCCAGTATTTCGGTTTTGAAAAGTCCGAGCATTTCGGTGAGCCTTCGGAGCAATTCCACTTCCTTCAATTTGTCGCTGATTTGGGCAAGAATTCGCTCGTTGGCGCGGAGTTTTTCTACAGATTTTGATTGCTCGTTTTGGAGTTCGAGGCCTGCTTTTTCCAAGCTGCGCAGGGTCTCGGTTTGCGCCTGAAATGCTTCGGTAAAATTGGCAACAGCTTGTTTAGCAAGATTGTACGCTCCCTCATCGTATCCAACGGTGGCAAGTTCTGCTGTCAGCGTGGAGATTTTTTGACCGGATTCAGCAATCCCGGATTCAGCAAACTTTAGCGCGGAAAGTGTGGCGGGAAGTTCTCGGGCCAGGTAGTTTTCTTGCGATAAAAATTCTCGGTA
This sequence comes from Saprospiraceae bacterium, assembly GCA_031373015.1. Lineage (GTDB taxonomy): Bacteria > Bacteroidota > Bacteroidia > Chitinophagales > Saprospiraceae > M3007. Next base: position 9,245 of record JANMME010000759.1, on the reverse strand, counting down.
ACGCGGTTCTTGTGCCGCAAGCTTTGTCTTTAAACTTTGGTAGATTGCCTCGTCAAAATGTACTTCCCCGATCTCGCGCAGGATGGTTTCGTCGGCGGTCAAGCGGCTTTCCAATTGCCGTTTTTGGTTTTCTTCGGTTGTTTGCTGCCGGGCGATCTCCGTCAAGCGCGTTTGTTCTTGGAGCAGTTTGTCGGTCTCTACACGAGCGGTGGCCTGTTGTGTTTTCAGGGAAAGCCCTGCTTCGGTGACGGCTTTTTTCTGAGCTTCAAGTTGCTGCAACTGATTGGTTTGAAGTGCGGTAATTTCATTTTCCAGTTCTGCCAGCGCCCGTTCGTAGCCGTCGAGCAGGGGTTGGAGGCAGGTAGGGCAATTGCCTTCATTGCCTAATTCGCGCAGGCGTTGCAACTTTTCCTTTCGTTCACTTACACTTTTTTCGATGCCGCCGATTTGTTTGTCTATCTCGCGCAATTCGTTGCGCTTGGCTTCCATTTTAGCTTCTAAATCGGCCACGGATCCTTGCTTTTCTGTCAATGCAGATTCCACGGATGATCTTTTTTCTAACTGCGCTGCCGAGGCTTTGATATTTAAAACCGTGGTGGTCAATTGCTCCCGGGTTTCAGCAATTTTAGCCAAACGTGCTTCCCGGTTGATATGCTTCGAACGCTCGTGTTCCTGTGCATCAAGCGACTTTTTATCCGCTTCATAACCAGCAAATTCGCCTCTTATACCGTCTTGATTTGCCTTTTGTTGATATAAATCCGCTTCCTTTTTTTTCAGGTTTTCTATTTGCAAGGTCAACCCCGCGCGTCGTTCGTCGGCTTGGGTCAGTTCGTTGCGCAAAGCGCTGTGGCGTTTGAACCGTGCCTCTTCTTGGTCAAATTTTTCCTTCTCTACTTGGTATTTCCCCTGAATATCCTGAAGTATTTGCCGCTCTTTTTTTGCTGATAAACTATTCACTTCCAAAGCCTTATCGCGCTCCGCCATTTCAGATTTCAGGCTTTCCATGGCTTCCTCAGAAAGCAGATTTTGGCGTTGGCCGACAGCTTGGCTGCTGAGATCGCGAAGATCAGTGTTCACCCGGGCCTGTGCATCATCGAGGGTGTCAAGGCCAAGCATTCGGCGGACCATACGTTTTCGGGCTTCGCCAGAGGTGTCAGAAAGTTCGGAGAGTTCTTTTTGTCCAGAAAAAACGGAGCGCTTGAATGCGTCTCGCTCCATGTGTAGCACCTTCACCAGTTCGTCATTGACAGGCGAAACACCCTTGGCTACCAGCACATCGTTCTTGTAAAATTCGGCTCCAACGGCCAGGGCTTTGCCCCGAAACTCGCGCCTTACACGATAACCGACCTCGCCAATACTAAAATCCAATTGCAACTCCACGGTGGCCTTGGGGTCAGCAAATGTTGAGCGGACATGGGCTTTATTGCCCTCGTCGCGACCAAAAAGACAGTACAGGATCGCTTCGAAAATGGTGGATTTGCCTGCGCCGTTTTTGCCGATGATGCCGACGAGGCCTTCCCGGAATTCTAGTTCGAGGCGGCTGTATTGCTTGTAGTTGGAGAGGCGGAGGGTGTTGAGGATCATGGGTTTAATCTTTTATGACAAAATGCTGCCGCCCCAATAAAAATCTTTAAAATCGGAGGCCGGTTGATGCCGCCCCACCAGCATACAATCTTCGATACCAATGCCTTTTGCACGGTAGCGCAATGTGTGAAGATCAGAATCCACAGGAGTTTCTTTTGCTTCTACGGCAGTTTTCTCGTCCACGATAAAGTCTATCTCTTGCCCCGAAAGTTTTTGATAATACTGGACTTTTTTGCTCCGAGCCAATTGGAGTGCAATGGCGTTTTCAAACACCTGCCCACTACTCACTTGGGCGAGTTGTTGCAAAACACCCGTGTCCGAAAGGTATATCTTTTGTTGTTTGCTCAATTCGCGGTCGGGATTTTTGCTAAATACTGTGACGGGCATGATAAAATAGGTGTAATGCAGCAGGTGGAGGTAGTCTTTCAACTTGTGGCGGTTGATGCCCAAGATGATACCGAGTTTTGAATAGTCCACTCGGCTTCCGGAACGGGATGCTAACAAACGGACCAATCGAATCAAATCGTCAGAAGCTGAAAAGTCGGACAGCAGCCGAATGTCCAAGTCAATGTATGCATTAATCAGATCTTTGAGGAAAGCCCGCTTATCGAGTTCTGAACCAGCCAACACCACTTCTGGAAAGCCGCCAAATCGCAGATATTCTTCGTAGAGATCTTTCCATTTCAGATAATAACTAATCTGGAACGGCTGGTTGGCAAAACGCAACAGTGTTGAAGGGTCTTGACCCCGGAAAGCCACAAACTCTGAAAAATCGAGCGGGTACATTTCAAAAATCTGCTTGCGCCCTGCAAGACTTTCTGAAAACCGATTTTTGAGGTAATAGGAACTGGAACCGCTAACGATAAACTTGGTGCCATAAGTGTCATACAGGTATTTGATCACGCTAGGGGCCTGAGGCACGAGTTGTATTTCGTCAAGCGCAATCACCGCTGGCTTGCTGAAATCAATCCCTTCGATGCAGAGGTTGATTTCGATATCCTTATAGTTAGTTTGGTTGAGGATGAAACGGTATTCTGCTCGTTCCAGGTCGAGGTAGATTTTATTAGAATGTGGCACCTTTTCGAGCAAAAAACGCAACGCCGTAGACTTTCCTACCCGCCGCATCCCCGTGATGACAGTTACTTGAGGCTTGGCGAGGTGTATCAGCAATTCCGAAAAGATGCTTCTTTCAATCATATCATTGTATAATTTGCACAAAAATAGTACAAATTATTTGATAATTCGTTTTTGAAAACTAAAAATTGGAAATAATGAATAGCCCGTATCAAGCATCACTGCTTCTCGACGTTAAAATATTTCCCTGCTCTTTCCACCAACTTCTCCGCCATTACTTCATCCTCTGGGTATTTACTCCGCAAATAATCCGCAAAAACCTTGTCCAGACTATCAAACTGATTGGCTTCAATCCCGTGCACAAAGGCCCGGTCGCTGAAAGTTTTGCGCTTTGGGATGAGTTGGAAAGCGTCGGGGAATAATTGCCGGAGTCGGAGGTTGCCGAGTTCCAGCGTTTGTTCCGGGCGGATGTCGTTGAATGTCAAGGAAAGGATGGCGTCGAGCGTTTGGTTTTTCTCTTTGAAAACCTCCAATTCGGTCTCCAGTTCGGCGACTGAAACCTCGTGACATGCATTGCGCTCCCAGCGCAGCCAGGAGCGAGTAGGGATGGCTTCAAAAGTCACATTGCAAGTATTATCCGGCTGGATATCAAGCATCAAAAACCCTTTTTCAGCGCCAATTTCAGTATCGCTGAACCGCTCGGTGCTGCCCGAATACCAGGCACAGGGATGCAGGCCAATGGCTTGGCGGTCGTGCCAATGGCCGAGTGCAACGTATTGAAATCCTGCCAATTTGGTTTCAAATTCCGACGGGAACACCTGCTCGCCGTATTCCTCCATCAGGTAGCGTTTGCCCAGCGAGGTATGCAACATCAGGATATTGAACTTGCCCTGTATGGGTTCGAGCCGTTCCAATTCATTGAGCAACAAGCGGTTGTCGTTGATGTGTGGAACGCCGTGAATGGCCACATGCCCGAATTCAAACGTTTCCCATTGTTCTCCAAAAATCGGATAAACATGTTCCAGGGTGCGCAGCGCGCGAAGGATAGGCGCGTTGTAAATCGTCTTCGGGGTTTCGTGGTTGCCCGAAATAATCACCGTTGGGATGCCTGTTTGGCCAATGCGACGGAGTTGTTCCAGCCCAAAGGTCAGGGCGCGGTTGCTAGGGCTGGGCCGGTGGAAAAAATCGCCCGAATGGATCACTACGTCTGGCTGGATTGTGAGGATTCGATCCACAACGCGTTCGAAGGCATCGTACACGTCCTGTTCGCGGGCGTTGATGCCCGCGTCTGTCACCCGATCGAAGGCTTGGTAGCCGAGGTGCGTATCGGAAAAATGGAAGATTTTCATTTAAGGCGGACGTATTTCATGTAATCTGTGCTGGGCGGGTCGGTAAGGCCAAAGTTCCGGGCCATGGTCACAATTTGCCCCCGATGGTAGGTGCTGTGGTTGAGGCAATGGTGTATCATCTTTGCCCGTGGGCGGCTGTCCTCTGTCCCATTGAAGAGTTTGAACGTGCAAATTTCTTGAAAATCGGCATCGGGCAAGTCTTGCACATACAGTGCAAATTCTTGCGACATTTTCAAAACTCCTTCAAAAACATCCTCCACGGTGCCGTTGAACCTTTCAAAGAGGAAGGTAGTGGGCGACACCAATTGTAGCCGTTCGAGCCAAATTTCCTCCGCTCCCCAGACATGGAGCAGGGTGTCTCGAATGGATGGGAAACTGGATGGAATTTCACGTTCCATCAGCTCTACTGGCTTGGTTTTCAGCCAGTTCACAAATTGGGTGTTGGCCCAGAGGTTAAAATCTGTATAGTCTTTGAGCAAAGATTCGAGTGTCATAATTTGAATGTAGTGTATTATGAGGGTTTACTTTCGGAGGGCTGCGCCAAAAGCCCAGCCTTCCTTTCCTGACATTGTTTTCACACTGTAAAAGAAGTCAGTGTACTTGTTCCCCTGTAACGAAATAGTGGCTTTTTTTGACGATTTTTTACCTGTAAAAAACAGTGTTTCACCTTGTGCAGCCTGTGTCACAACCGGGCCGTTTACATCAGGGCTGCTTCGGATATTGAGTTTGTTGACCCATACTTTGAAGTCTTTCCCGCCCTGAGTTCTTACTTTGTTTGGACCTTTCTGGCCTTTATTCATCAGTTCTTTCAAGTAAGGCTGGTACGAACGCGGCATCAAGATGTGCAGGTCAATTGGCTCAGTTTCTATGAATTTATTGTTGTTGAAGAACAATTTGATTTTAAATAGATGATAAGAAGACTTCTCGCTGCCCAAAAGGATGTTGAATCGGTCTACTTCGGTAGGCTTGAGGCTCTGGGAGAGATTGACATCCACTTTGTAATTTTCTCCGGACGTTCGGAGCATGGTTTCGTACTGAAAGGAAGAGGATTCATCTGCCCCCAATTCGTTAAACATGTTTATTGTTGAGGTAAATGGAAGTGTCCGTTGTACGTTTTGATTGCTTAACGCATCCCAAAAAGAGTAATCCACCTTACCGACGGCAGTTACATACCCGAAACCATTTTGGTTTAGATTGTTACAAACTTTACTAAGTTGAGCAGCATCTAACCCTACCATTTTGACGCCCGCTAATTCACCGATTTGACGCTTTAAATCTAGATTGTAGCGCCCTTCTGAGTTAAATGATAGATTTTCTTGAAAACGGTAGGATGCGTTTTGCTGTGGAGCTTCCGAAGGGCTGAACAAATTAAATTTTACCGTTGCATTCTGGATGTCTCCCCAACCGTCATTCAAGAAGATAAGGCTCAAATTGGCGAACTCCTCCAAATAGAGTAATGGTTCTGTATCAGTGAAACTACGCACCACTTCAATAACGGCTTTTTGAAAAAAAATCGTTTCATCAGAATTGTTGACCAATCGTATATCTAAGTTTGGATACTGCCCCAGAAAAAAGGGAGCTTCGAAGACGTTGAGTACGCCACTTTTAGGCCCAACCGAATTGCCTCTTCGCAGGTTGTCAAGATAGGGTAAGTGTGGACGAATGATGAGTGTGCCATCGTCCTTTGACTCTGTGTCGTAGGTAAGTACTTCTACAATGGCATCTTTTGCCTGCTCGACCCCAATAACAGATGAATTTAAAAGGGTATTATCCACTAGCACAGCCAGAGAAATGGTTTCATCGCCCGCTTTTTCTTTTTGGTCCAACTGGATCACGTTATTATCCCCCATTACCACGTTGTTCCCAGAGTTGTTGTTTCCGTCAATGCCGCTCTGGTTTTGGCAGCCTGATGCCCAACACATCATCGAAACTACGAATAGGCGGAGTGCGACCTTTTTCATATTTTATTCATTTTGAGAGGTGAATGGTGTTGTTATCGTTATCATCGCCTTTTATCCCGGTTTGTTCGGAGCGAGTAAAAAGCAGTATCAGTACAACAAGGAAGATCGCTGCGATAGCGATAATCCACCACCTTTTTTTAGGGATTAGCATGAAGGGAGCAGCCGTGTCTTCTGTAAATTCTTTGGGGAAATCGCCGTGTTGAATCGCATATAAAAATGCGTTTGTAAGCGCACTCCGCCGCCGTGAATATTCTTTGTAGTCAATAAGATCAAGGCTGGATTTGCGCTCATTGTCCTGCCAGTCAGCAATCAGACGCACCAATAAGTTGTGTAAATTATGGTTGGTCGCCGCTGTTTGGGACAGTGCCAGGTCAAATGCACCCGGAACATTGCCTGTTGAAAGGAGTTTTGTGATAGTGACATTATCCATAGGTTAGTTGTTTATAAAAATGGTGGACGGCAGTAGAATTGCAACTTTGCAACATCAACCTCACCATGTACGTTCCAAAAGCGCCATATAAAACCCATCAAAGCCTTCGTCTTGTGGCAGAATTCGGCGCTCTTCCAAAAGTTTGAAACTCATACCGGCCTCGCTTGCCAAAAACCGCTCCACCTGTTGCTGATTTTCCGAGGGCAAAATACTACAAGTTGCGTACACCATGCGCCCTCCAGGCTTGGTGATGGCACTATAATTTTGAAGTATCTCTTGTTGGGTGTTGCGGAGTTTTTCGATCTGTTCGGGCTGAAGTTTCCATTTCGCGTCGGGGTTTCGGCGCAGGATACCGAGCCCGCTGCAGGGCACGTCTAGCAAAAGCCGGTCGGCAGAACCGTACAAGCGTTTGATGGCCTTACGGTTTTCGATAGGGCGGGTTTCGATATTGGTAGTGCCTGCGCGACGGGCTCGGGCGCGCAGTGCTTCCAGTTTCCAGGCCTGCGTGTCGAGTGCGATGAGGTTTCCTCGGTTTTGCATCAATGCGGCGAGGTGGAGTGTTTTTCCGCCCCCCCCGGCACAGGCATCTACCACGCGCATCCCAGGCTGGGGAGCAAGTAGCGGCGCTACGAGTTGGCTGCTGTAATCCTGCATCTCGAACCAGCCTTTTTTGAATACAGTGGTTTGGAAAACGTTTTTCCGGGCACTTAGCACAAGTGCGTCCGAATTGGGAACGATTTGGGTGTCTACTTTTTCTGCGAGGAGGGCCAGCTGAAGTTCCAAAGGGTTGGTGCGCAGGCGATTGGCGCGTAGCACAACTTGGGCAGGGCGGTTGAGCCAATGGAGTGTTTCATCCCAGTGGTCTGGGAGATCGTTTTGTCCGAGTTCGTCGAGCCAATCCGGGATACTTTCTAGAATGCGGCGTGGCAAACCTTCGGCAGGCTTTTCATTGCGTCTGCGTTGCCAATCTTTTATTTTGGCAAAAAAATCTTTGGTATTCAAACTTTTGAACTCTTGCCAATCAGGCAGTTCGATGTCTTTGAAAGCCAAGTGAACGCCAATAAGTTGCCAAAATTCCAGCTCAGTGCTGGGCGTTTTGCCCAAAATCTCCCTATAAAGGCGATAATACCGCAATACCTCGTAGGTTGTTTCGGCAATAAAAGCCCGGTCGCGGCTGCCTGCTTTGGGATTGCTGCGCAGGGCTTGTTCAATTACCTTATCGGCATAGCGATTTTCTTGAAAAATAGCACGCAGGTTTTGTGCTACGAGGCGCACGAGCAAGGGATGTAAGGTGGCAATTGGTGAAGGCATGGGGCTAAAGGTAAGCAGGAAAATTTAGGGCAAAAAAAAGTCCCCCTCCGAACGTTTTCGGAGAAGGACGTCATCAAAACACGCTTCATTTTAAACCTTTATCTTAGAGCCTAATGGCTTGTAATGCTAGGTTGAAAGGGACTGTATTGAACAGCCTATTTTGGTGCAAAGGTAAATGTGTTTTTGAAAAGCCAGTGTTAGAAGCTTTAAATTTTTAAATTTTTTTCTTAAAATTTATTAACACACTGATTGCTAAAGGAATAGACGCTTTTTTAAGCCGTAGAAATCAACGCTTTCTCCGTCTTCCGGCGTTGTTATTGGGGTTAGTGCTCCTGCCTCCGCCGCCACTGCCACCACTGTTGCTTCCCCGATTGCGCCCGCCACGCCTGCGTCCTCCGCGGTCATTACTGCCTCCTGCGTTAGTTCGGTTTCGATTGTCCAATTTCCCTGCCCCAGCGGCCAGTTTGTCCAGAGAATCGTGGCCTTCATGCAGCACGAGTTGGCCGTTGGAAAGGATTTCAAGGTCTTCTTTTACGATGTCGTCGCTGACGTAGTGCTCCTTGTTCCAGGTTTTATAGGCCAGCTTCATATACGAAGCAATGACTTCGACAAATCCTTCTCTTTTAGGGCCTTCTGGCAATTCAATGGCTTTTTGAATGAGGGCATGGACACTGTTGCCATAGTGCCGCATCCGCGTAGCCGTAGTAGGATAGCCAAGGGGCTGTGGTTTTGCGCGGTCTTCTTCTCGACGGATAACGATGCCCGCAGGGACATTCACCTCCAGTTCGTAGTTGCAGAGGGCAAACACATGGTTCCAAAGTTTTTCGCGATAGTCGTCCATGTTTCGGTTGCCTTGCGGGCCCAACTGTATCATCAGCCCGATGATGGATTCGACGGTTTTTTGCCTTTTCTGGGGCGATTCGATGGTCTTGGCATGCAAGAGCATTTCCTGGATCGAGCGGCCATATTCGGGGAATTGGATGTCCGGGCGCTCGGTGTTGTATTCTATATCTAAATTGTTCATGTTCTTAATTTTGAAATTTGGTCAATGGGCGGATTCAGGCTCTCAGAAGGCCTGCTACTGAAATATCCTCGTCCAAGTCTTCCCAATGGATCCCTTGTCCTTTCCCGATGAGCCGCCAATTTGCCCTGTTTTGCTCAGAGGCATCGCGTAGCTTTGGAAACCAATCAATGGGCACTCCGATTTCGCGGCCATCCTCCAAAAGGACACAAATTTTGCTGTCATCGAACCAAACGTTTATGGCAAAAATGCGCTCAGTTCTGGTTAAAGTAGTCATACCAAGATTGTAAAAATTCTTGCCGATGCTCTTCGAATTTTTTTCTCAATTGATTAATTTCTTTGGCATTGAAACCAAATGAATCGGCTAATTCTACTTCATTTAGCCAAAATTTAGCAGAAGCATCACCTTTTTCTACATGAACGTGCGGAGGTTCATTTTTTACTCCACGGTAACCGACTTCGCCAGATTCCTCGGCTGGTCCACGTCGCAGTCACGCATGACGGCGATATAGTAA
>JANMME010000735.1:0-8910 GCA_031373015.1 Saprospiraceae bacterium | reverse complement strand
AAAATGAGTTGATTCCGAATCTCCAACTCTTTGAATAATTTTTCAAAAAGGTCGAATGCCTCATCCGTGAGGCTTTCACTGATAAGTTCTCGCAATTGTATGATATACTTATTTATCATATTTATTTTTTTTATTTCTTCATCCAACTACTGATACCCGTCAACTCCAATTTACGGGAATCCCCCAGTCGCGAAGGATTGCCGAAGATCGCGGCTTAGTCATAGCGATTTACGGCAATCCTTCTATAGGCGAAGTTCCGAGAAATTCGGCACAAACCGGTAGCGTTTCCGACAATAAATTTTCCATCCAAAGCGAATCCCCTACTTTTTGTTCGCCGGGGCCTCTGCTGGACTTGGCATCCCACTCGAAAAAAACCGATAAAAACTATAAATAGGAAGACAAGAAGAAGGAATTTTGCCCCATCATGCAAATATCTGACAGCATTCAAATCCACGATCTCTCCTTTGTGCCGCTTATTTCCGAAGCTGAAGTACAAGATCGTGTCCGCGTACTTGGCCAGGATCTGACCGAGCGCTACCGAGGCAAAAACCCCTTGTTCATCAGCATTTTGAGCGGGGCCTTTGTCTTTGCGTCCGACTTGATCCGGGCATTCGACAGCCATTGCGAAATTGGATTTGTCAAACTCGCCTCCTATACCGGCACCCGCTCTTCCGGTGATATACAGACGGTCATGGGACTCGATAAAGACCTCCGCGACCGACATCTCGTAGTCGTGGAAGACATTGTAGACACGGGCCGTACGCTCCATTTTTTTCTTGAACACCTTCGCGCCCAACAACCTGCTTCAATATCTATCGTGACTTTTTTGCGTAAACCAGAAGCCGCTCAATTTCCGGTCCCAGTGGATCTTGTGGGCTTTGATATTGAAGACAAATTTGTGGTGGGTTATGGCCTCGACTATGATGGACTGGGGAGGAATTTAGCGGGCGTTTGGCAGCTCTCTTAAATATCCAATATCCAACAAGGAATTTCCAATGTCCAAGTAGGCGCTGGGCTTAGTCACTCACATTGACATCAGGGCAGTGAACAACAACTAATCCCAAACGCGAAGCCTACTTGGACATTGGAAATTCCTTGTTGGATATTGGATATTCCTCAGGGTTTCTCCGATTCCAGAAACATTTGTGTCTCAAAAATTGGCGTCTCCACAACTGCCTCAATGTCAATATTCACCGTGATGTCGTCTACCCAATTGTCGCTGCGGAGCGCAAAGAAATAAGTGCCTTCGAGGGGCGCGTACCGGCGTTGGGCATCCACGCTGATGCCTGTTTGCTGCATAAAGGCTGAGTAGTTTTCACCTTTGGAAAAGTGCTGCCAGTTGTCCCAATCCACCACCGCGTAGTCAACATCTTCGCCAGCCTTGGAAGTGCTGAGGTCAATGGCCATGCCGAGGGCAAAAGCGCCCAGAGCGGTCTCAGGTTCCACGCCCATTATTTTAGCCGCGCCGCCTTGGAACGCCTGCTTGAGTTTTTGGGCATCCTGGCGTCGTGCTTCCTGTGCCGCTTGGCCAACGGCGATTCGGTAGGCCCATTGCCGGGTATTGGGCGGCAGGGTGAACTGGTAGGCGTTCATAGGTTTTTTCAAATAAAACTTGCTGGAGCTCACGGTAGTCTGGCCGCCGAGCGAAACAAGCTCGGTTTTTTTGCCTGTCTGTACACTCTTTTTCCCGATGCGGAACGTGGGGGTTTCGTGTATGTCCCAATTGAGATGGGTGTCGAAGCGGGCCGTTTCTGCGCTGGCTGGCTGACGGTTCAGCGTGAAACGGCAGATTTTTTTGCTCAGCCCTGCTTCGTGAAAATGCAGAAAGTAAATGCCCGTTTTGGGGATCAGAATGGTCTTGTCCAGCACGGAATCCAATTCGTAGGCACGGTAAAGCAACTGCCCGTCGGGGTATTGGGAAAACTCGATGGACTTGATCTTTTTGCCGGTGAGTTCCTGTACATGAAGTTGAATTTGATCGCCCTCGGCGAATGCGTAGTAATGTTCGCTCTCGCCGTCCAGTTTGAAAGTCTGGTCAGCAACGGGTTGTCCGGATTGGGCTGCGAGGTGAATGGAAAAAAACAAGAGAAAGAGAAACAGGTGGGATTTCATGGCAACAAGTCTATTAATAATCAACGCATTATCCGTGGATTGACGCACTCAAGATGACTCTCGCCTGAAACATACGTCGTCTCATTGCAGGCGCCATCAACCACCAAAACGGGTATGCTGGATTGTTGGGGCGCGTTGCCAAGTTGCACCCGCATTTTGGCAAAATCGAAAGCAAACGGCACGTCGTTTCCACCAGCGATGGCTTCGTAAAACGCCACGGCAAATTCTATGGCTACATCATCGTACACGCGGTCGTTCATGCCAATGGCATATTTCACTTTCTGACCGACGGCTAAAGCACTGGGGCCAGAATCGCAGGTATTCAGAAAAACACATTCTACACTTGGAAATTGGCGAAATATAGTAGCTAAAATGTCACCACCCACAACGCGCGGCTGTCCGTCCTCATCTTCAAAAATGACCCCCGTGCCATAGTCTGGGTGATCCACGACGGAGTTCCCGGCAAAATGCACGAAACGAGGCTGAAACCCCTGCGCGTCGAGGAGCATTCGCTGTAAATCAGTCGGGGTAACGTGCATTTTGGCGCGAAAATCAAAAGCATCCCGTTTGCCAAATTGGCTAAGGCCTGCGCTAATGACTTCCAGTTCGCGACCCAACGCGAGCGCCAGGTTTTCAAAAGGGTTGGCGCCCAGGAAAAGAATGACGTTTTGGGGGGATTTATTGGGCATCGGTGAAGAGGGCGTTTCGCCCGCTTGTTTGTCCATGTCTTCGACAATGCTGAGCAGCCGGTAAATAATATCCTGGCGCTTGGTAGATTCCTCCCCAAAAGACAAAGCGCCGCGCAAGGCCGTTTTTCTCAGATAATTCCACTCGGCAGTAATCACCGTAATGGGCGTGTCAAATTCGATCAAACCAGCCAAAGCTTGCTGCTTGGCGAGATCCAGTGCCTCTTCCAAACGAGTTTGGGCGACCAGGTCGCTGACTTGTGATTTGAGTGTAGGCATGGCCTGAATTGGAAACTGCTAAAAAACGTGCCGCTCGGCGTGGTAACTGGAGCGGACCAACGGCCCACTTTCCACATATTTCAGCCCTTTGGCAAGGCCGACTTCCCGGTATTCGGCGAAGGTGTCAGGATGGACATATTCTGCTACTTCCAGGTGCATTTTGGTGGGCTGGAGGTATTGGCCCAGGGTGAGGATATCGCAACCATTGGCGACTAGTTCGTCCATGGATTGGAAAACCTCCTCTTTTGTTTCGCCGAGGCTGACCATGATGCCCGTTTTGGTGCGCTTGTCAAATTCTTTGATGCGGCGGATTTGTTCGAGGCTGCGCTCCCATTTTGCCTGGGGACGCACTTTGCGGTAAAGGCGCGGCACGGTTTCCATGTTGTGGCTCACCACTTCCTGTCCGGCGGAGATCATGCGTTCCAGGGCCTCCCAGTTGGCTTTTGTGTCAGGAATGAGCGTTTCGATGGTGGTTTCGGGGCAGCGTTCTTTTACGAGGCGAACCGTTTGATACCAGATCTCGGCGCCCCGATCTTGCAGTTCGTCGCGGTTGACAGAAGTGATGACGGCGTGCTTGACTTTCATCAGCCAAATCGCTTCGGCCACGCGGCGTGGTTCGTCGGTGTCGTATTCGGTAGGGCGGCCGGTTTTGACGGCACAAAAGGAACAGGAGCGCGTGCAGACATTGCCCAAAATCATAAAAGTGGCAGTGCCTGCGCCCCAGCATTCGCCCATGTTGGGGCAAGAGCCGCTTTGGCAAATCGTGTGGAGCTTGTATTCGTCCACGATTCCGCGCACATTGCGGTAGTTCTCGCCCATGGGCAGGCGGACTTTGAGCCATTCGGGACGTTTGGATCGTGATTCAGTCCCTGTATTTTGTGGTTCGACGATTGGAAGTTCGAGCATGAAATTTTATTTCCGCTTACCAAACTGCAAATTTAGGAAGAAGTTGAAGAACAGTCGTTGGTTCTGGTCATCATTGACGAAAATCGGGGCTTTGCGCGCAAAAAAGTCCACCGTGAGGCCAATTTCCAAAGCCTTCACCATTTCATCGAAAGCACCCCAATCCATGTGGTAGGCGATGGAACCTGTGCCGCCGGGCAGGACGGAAATCTCGCTAAAGCCCCGCGTAAAGGGGGCTGCACCTAAGATTTTGGAATTGTTTAGGAAGTCATCGCGGTTTGATTCCGAATATTTCACGATGGAAGTGCGGCCTACATCGGAGGAAGGATCTTTGACATTAAGGGCCAAATAATAAGGTTTCAAGAGCCCCAGCGATGGCCCGATGGAATAACTAATGCCAACAGCGACCCCTTTTTGTTTTGCTTTTTCAGAAAAATAGCGTTTTGCACCCCAGCCCGAACGCAACACAAAGAGGCTGTTGCGTTTCCCATAAACGAAGGGGCGGGATGAGCGCCGGACGCTCGGGGCAGCGTTTTGCCTTTGCTCTTTCGGGTGTTTCATCTCGCTGATACCCAGACTCAGGGTCTTGGTTTTGTTGTACGTGCGCAAACGCCCCCATTCCATGCCAAAACCGAAACTTCGGTTGGTGGCTAGCCGAATGTTAAACGTCGTTTCGCGGTTGTAAAGAAAGCCCACTTCTTCCTTTTGGGCAATCTGAGCGCGGCCCTCAAGGGTGAAGGCGGCCAAAAACAGCAGAGATAAAATCAAGCGCAGCATGGGAGCGACATTTTAGATTCCAAAAGTAGGAGATTTTGGAATACAAACGTTGAATTAGTAGGTATGGTTTTCGTCTGCTGTTAGCAAGTTTTCAGAATAGGTGATTATAGGCGATTTTCTACTATTATACCTCACGCCACCAAGTTTTGTCCATGGGCTAAGCCGAAGATAGGTTTACTAAACTTTCAAAGTTTAGTAAACGTCGCCAAACCGAATGCACAAAACCTGGTGGCGTGAGGTATGCAAACATCGTTCGCCGATTTAATTCTGAACGTCATTTAATTTATGGAATTGTCTGGTGAATAGTAATGCTTGGTGTCGGTGCGCTGGTGTCCCAAAGCACAAAAACACTGTTCGTGCCCTGTCCCGATACAATAGTGCTGTAGATAATAAACATTTTGCTACATTTGTCCCCGCAAATCACGCATTGAATAATTAATTTACGGGGATGAAATTATGATACAACGATTTTTAGAAGACAAAGTAGCCAAAAGCATCCTGAAATACCCGGTCGTCGCGATACTCGGGCCTCGTCAGGTAGGCAAAACGACCTTGGCAAAGCAAGTCCAGAAAGTCTTGCCCAAACCATCAGAATATCTGGACTTGGAACTGTCGTCTGATGCCACCAAACTACGGGATGCCGAGATTTACCTGAAACGCTTTGGTGGTGCTACGGTCATTTTAGATGAAATTCAGCGGATGCCGGAACTTTTCCCGCTTTTGCGAGCATTGGTTGACCAAGACCGACAGCCAGGCAGGTTTGTGATACTTGGTTCTGCCTCGCCGGAGTTGCTCTTGAAAAGTGCTGAATCGCTTGCCGGGCGAATCGCTTATTTTGAACTTCCGCCGATATTGTTTGCGGAGACAGGGTATGAACATTACGAAGAACATTGGTTTCGAGGCGGATTCCCACAGGCTCTACTGGCTGAAAGTCAGGAAGACGCACAGGATTGGCTTCATCAATTCGTCAAAACGTATGTGGAGCGCGACCTGCCCATGTTGGGCTTTCCAGGTTCGCCGGTGGTGGCCGAAAACACCTTAAAAATGGCTGCGTCATTGCACGGACAACTGCTGAATTACAGTTTTCTGGCAAACTCTCTCGGCTTGAATGCAACAACCGTACACCGCTACCTCGATTTTTTTGAGCAAGCATTTTTGATTCGACGATTGCTGCCGTTTCACTACCGGGTGTCGAAACGATTGGTAAAATCGCCCAAAGTCTATGTGCGGGATTCCGGGGTGCTGCACGTTTTGTCGGAAATGACTTCGCCAAATCGGCTCTTCGGCCATGTGATTTTAGGGGCTTCTTGGGAAGGCTATGTCATTGAGCAGATCGTCCAATCGCTTAAGTCCCAATACCGTCCCTATTTTTATCGGACAGCGGATGGGTCTGAAATTGATTTAGTCGTGGCAAACGGCGTAGAGCCTGTGGCCACTTTTGAAATCAAGTTTTCAAATTCGCCTTCCCTAACAAAAGGCTATTATCTCGCACTGAACGATTTGGGCACAAGACACAATTTTGTCGTGACCCCCGAAGCCGGAGACTACCCCTTGAAAGAAAATATCGAAGTGTGCAACATCGCCACGCTGCTGGACAAACTCCGTGACCTTGGTTTGTCTTTTTGGTAGCATTGTTGCTCACTTCCCCACCCGCTCCAACAACCTCGACGTTATCCTTAAAAAGTCCATTTCCGTGATAATGCCCACCAGCCGCTTGCATTTGTCCTAAAAAAGAAATAATTTTGTTTAAAGGTCAAAAACATACCTTTGTAAAATAATTAACCTTTTTCATGAACAAAAACTAATGAGTTGAAACTTACAATTCCAAATCGAAAACTATCAAAACGGCTTTCAGACCCCGTTGAAACCGTGAAAACCTACGGAATGCCCGTTGCAAAGCGCATCAACCAACGCCTGCAAGAATTTGAAGCAGCCGAAAATCTGGAGGTCCTCCGTTTGTTCCCTGCCGCCAACTGCCATGAATTGAAAGGGCAAAATGCCGGGCAACTTTCGGTTGATATATCCGCCAATTACCGTTTAATCATCCAGCCAGCCGAAGATCCTCCACCGCTGAAAGAGGACGGTGGCCTGGATTGGTCAGCCGTGACCGAAATTTTGATCCTGGATATTGTTGATTACCACTGATTCACTCCTTTTTCCTCATACCAACTCACTATGTCTCCCACTAATAAACGAAACCTCGAACTAGCCCGTGAAATGCTGTCTCCGCCGGGCGATACCATTCAAGAAACCATTGACGCCCTCGGAATGAATCAATATGAACTAGCCGAACGCATGGGCCGGCCCGTGAAAACCGTGAATGAAATCATCAAAGGCAAAGAAGCCATCACCCCCACTACCGCCGTTCAATTGGAGCGGGTGCTGGGCATTCCGGCGGGCTTCTGGCTTGAACGCGAACGTCTTTATGTACAAGCATTGACATCTATCGAACACGAGCAAAAATTGGATGTCTGGGCGCATACCTGGCTCATTCAATTTCCCATCAAATTCCTGGAGAAACTAAACTGGATTCCCAAGACCGAAACCCCGGCCAAGACGGTTGCCGCTTTACTTTCTTTTTTTGGTGTGGCGACTCCTGATGAATGGACCTCGGTTTATATCGGTGAGCAACTTCAAAGCTCCTATTATCGCATTTCACTCGCGCATCTTACGCAACACGGTGCGCTCTCCGCATGGCTGCGAAAAGGTGAACTACAGGCTAAGGAATTGAATATAAAACCCTTTGACCGTAAAAAAATTACAGAAAATCTGGTTGCTATCCGAAGCCTGGCGCACCAACACCCTGCCAATTTTAAAGAGCAGTTGCAACAACGCTGCGCAGAGGCTGGCGTTGCGGTGGTCTTTACCCAATGTCTGCCCAAAACCAATGTAAGTGGGGTAGCTCGATGGATTAATAATGGCCAAACCCCACTCATCCAGCTCTCAGGACGCTACAAATCAAACGATCACTTCTGGTTCACGTTTTTTCACGAAGCAGGGCACATACTGAAGCATGGCAAAAAGGACTTTTTTATCGAGGGGGTTGTCGAGCTTCCCTTAGATCAGGAGAAGGAACGTGAAGCCAATGAATTTGCAGCGAATTACCTAATTCCGGCCCGTGATTATAAAACTTTCGTTGCGCAAGGGGATTTCTCCGAGTCTGCAATCCTTAGGTTTGCAGACTCGGTCAAAACGCATCCTGCCGTGGTGGCGGGACGAATAAGCTATGATGGCTTTATTCATTATAGCGAGGCCGCTTCTTTTAAAATCAAATTGGATATTTTAGCAGAAGGTGAGGAGATTTGAATCTTCTCACTTCTCCACCCGCTCCAACAACCTCGACGTAATCCTCAAAAAATCCATTTCTGTGATAATTCCCACCAGCTCTTTGCTTTTTACCATGGGCAAGCAACCAATACCATGTTCCCGCATTTTAGTCATTGCTTCCATGATCGAAGTATCGAGGGTGACGGTGACCGGTTTTTCAATCATGAGGTCTTGGACGGTTATTTAATTGAAGAAGCAATCTGTAAAAGAATCACAAATGTGCGAAATCAGTGGGAAAATTAAGCCCCAAAAATCGCTTCTAACCGCTTATCCGGTCTGATCCCATTCAAAAAATCTTCCACAGGTAAACACAGTATACCATCTTTTAGCAAACGGTCAGTGCCACGATAAAGCAAAACGCGGCGGCTTTCAGGGTAATCCTTTGCAAATTCGGCCAAGCCAACCAAGTCGGAAGGACGGATTCGCAGGCTGTTTTTTACTTCAAGAGCGTAAAACCCCGCATCAGGAGGATGCAGTGTTGATTGGGCAACTTCAGAAATTTTAGAATGTATGTTTCCATTTTTGCAGCAAAAATGGAAACATACATTCCAAAAATGCACAATCTTGGTAAAACTTATTGGACATTTTTCACCCACCCCAGCTCACTTCCCCACCCGCTCCAACAACCTCGACGTTATCCTTAAAAAGTCCATTTCCGTAATGATCCCCACCAATTCCTTGCTTTTTACCACGGGCAAGCAACCGATACCGTGTTCGCGCATTTTGGTCATTGCTTCCATAATAGAGGTTTCAGGCGTGACCGTGATCGGTTTTTCGATCATCAGGTCTTGGACGGTAAAGACCTTTGTTGCCTCTTGAGGGTTTA
>JANMME010000697.1:0-8509 GCA_031373015.1 Saprospiraceae bacterium | reverse complement strand
ACAATTCCTTTATCCGCCGCCAACCGCTACAGTTCCCCGCAGGCGCCGGCCAAATGATCGCAGGTTTTGACGAAGCAGTGTTGTACCTTCAACACGGCGCCCACGCCTATCTGTTCATCCCGCCCGCACTGGGCTACGGCGACCAAGATGCCGCAGGAGGATTAATCCCTGCCAATTCAGAACTCGTTTTTTACATTGAAATCTTTTGATTGGGACGATTGATTCGATTGGAGCGATTGATTCGATTATTTCGATCCGAAGAAGGCATGATTTTCTCCTTCTTCGGGTCGAAATAATCGAATCAATCCTCCCAATCGTTCCAATCGAATCAATCAAATCACTTCATCGCCCATCACTTCATCATTTTATAAATTTTCCGTTTCCATGACTATCGAACAACTCAAAGAGTTGAAAGACAAGCTGGCGGTCCTAAGGAGGTATCTTTGACGTGGATAACCGCGCCAAAGAAGTTGAAGACCTCACCAGCCAGACACTCGACCCCAATTTCTGGAATGACCCCAAACGCGCCGAAGGCATTCAGCGCAAAATCGGCATGAGCAAAAAGTGGCTCGACGATTATGCGGCCCTCGCTCGTGAACTGGACGACCTTGAAGGGATTTTTGAATTTCAAAAAGAAGGGATGGCCTCCGAAGAGGAAGTAGAGCTGCAATACCAGCACACACTGGGCATCCTGGAAGACGCCGAATTCCGAAGCACCCTCAACCAGAAAGAGGACGAAATGAACGCCGTGCTCACCATCAATGCCGGCGCTGGTGGCACAGAAGCCTGCGATTGGTCGGCCATGATCTTGCGGATGTACAAGATGTGGGCCGAACGCAATGGCTTCAAAGTCATTGATCTTTTTGAGCAGGAAGGCGATGCAGCGGGCATTAAATCCGCCAGTATCGAGATTCGGGGCGACTATGCTTACGGCTGGCTCAAAGGAGAAAACGGGGTGCATCGCCTGGTGCGCATCAGCCCTTTCAATGCACAGGGCAAACGGCAGACCTCCTTTAGTTCCGTGTTCGTGTATCCGCTTATTGAAGGCAACGAAATTGAAATCATTGTCAACCCCGACGACATCCGCTGGGACGTATTTCGGGCCTCTGGCGCAGGTGGACAGCACGTTAACCGTACCGAATCCGCCGTGCGCGTCACACACATTCCCACAGGTATTGTGGCCGAGTGCCAGCAGGACCGCAGCCAACACCGCAACCGCGATATTGCCATGACCATGCTGAAAAGCCGCCTCTACCAACTCGAAATGCGCAAGCGCCAGGCAGAGCAAGACAAAATCGAGGCAGGCAAAAGCAAAATTGAGTGGGGCAGCCAAATTCGGTCCTACGTTCTGGACGACCGTTGGGTGAAAGACCTGCGTTCTGGTTACAAAATTCACAATCCGGATACGATCCTGAATGGGGATTTGAACGAGTTTTTGAAAGCCTACCTGATGTGGGAGCGCAATCCTACGGGTGTGGTGGAAGATGACGAGTGAAACACCTGATTTTTTGATGAATAGTAAGGGGGGAGCGTGCTGTCGGCACATCCCCCCTTACCATTCATCAAAAATATTTTTACAAATTTTAACATGAAAAGAGTTTTATTTCGTCAAATTGTTTCTAATTTTGTGAATATTTTACAAAAATAAAAAGAATTCGGAAATGATACTTGAGTTTTCAGTCGAAAATTTCCGCTCCATAAAGAACCGCCAGACATTTTCTATGGTGGCTGAGGCTTCCAAAATCAAGGGTGATAACGTCTTTGAAGTCAGTCTGCCAAATGGTGGTTCCGTGAGGCTGCTTAAAACAGCCATGATATATGGTGCCAATGCTTCTGGGAAGAGCAATCTCATCAAAGCACTCAATAGTTTTATCCAACTAATAAGTCGCCGTATTGTAGGTGCTGGCAAGCCTGTTCGAGGCTATGACCCATATCTTTTCGCAAAGGAAACTACTATTCTACCAACTACATTTGAACTTACGTTCGTGTTTGAGAAGATAAAATATAAGTACAGAGTATCTTTTAATCTACTACATATTGCAGAAGAAGAATTGGTTTACTTTCCAAAGGGACAATCTAACCGAATCTTCAAACGGTCAGGTAAATCTGAAGAACTTCTTCATAAAATTAAGTTAGGCAAAGATTTTGACAATAAGGAAATCGAAGTCTTCAATAACCAGTTGGGGTTGAACAAATTTGGGACTGATACTCCTCATGATCTACTGACTAAACTGTACGTCTATTTTAGCTCTATTGAAATCAGTAATGCGATGACTGGGACTTCTAGCAATATGCAAGTACGTAGAACCTCGCAACAGATTTTGCAGTCCGATAATCAAGATCTTTTTAGACGTTTGGAAAAATTGATTGGAATAGCAGACACAAAAATCACCCGCCTTGATGTTTTGCCAATAGAAGAACCTGTAACACGAGTCTATAGAAAAAACGGTGAGATAGTTAAACAGGTTGTAGAAATCGAGAAAAACACTCAAATTTATGGTGTTCACAGATTATTTGACAACGGAGTAGAAATGGGTGTTGAAAAACTTGATTTTATTCAAGAGTCCGAAGGCACAAAAGCACTTTTCTGGCGCGGAGGGCTGATTTTAGAAAAATTGGAACAAGGCGGCATTTTGTTTTTTGACGAATTGGATAACAGTCTCCACCCCAAGTTGGTGAAATTTTTGGTACAACTTTTCTCCAATCCTCATGCCAATCCGAACAACGCGCAGTTGATTTTTGCTACACATGAAGTTACACTGCTTGACCGCGACATGTTCAGAACTGACCAAATTTGGTTTGCTGAGAAAAACGAATTTGGCGAGACGGAGTTGTTCTCTGCTCAAGATTTTGAAGGTGTCCGCGAGGACGTGCCCTTTGATAAATGGTATATGGCTGGAAAGTTCGGAGGCCTTCCAAAAATAGGAGATATCGAATCTATTTTCATCAATGAGTAGGCAAATCAGATCGCTGAGAAGAAACATACTCATCGTCTGCGAAGGTGAGACAACAGAGCCGGAATACTTTTCGGCTTTGAAAAATCTGGCATTAGCCACAGGCATCTGGGATGAAATAATAATAGCACCGAAGCCGCGCAGCGACGAGCCGGAAGAACCCAAAGGCAAATCCCCATCCCCCCACAAATCTCAGCGCACCAGCCGAAAGCCCATTGGAAGAATTCTTGATGAAGCCGATGAGGTTGAACAAAGATACGATTACAAACAAACCCCTGCTAGCTATGTCAAAGAAGCAAGGGATGGCTTGAAAGAAGACACCTTTTCGGAGGCTTGGGCAGTTTTTGACAAGGATGGCCATCCAGCGCACGAACAGGCTTTTGCACTTGCGAGAGAAACAATCAATGGGAAACCCGTCCGAATTGCCTTTTCCAGCATTGCATTTGAGCATTGGATATTGCTTCACTTTGAAAAGAATACAACGGCCTTTGTCAAGTCCGAATGCAAACATATCCCTGAAAACCGAAGAGACGAGGAATCTTTGGAATGTGGAACTGATACAAACCCAGGTGATTGTAAGGGAATTCGTTGCGCATCAGGATATCTACGGACAAAGAATTACTGGAAAGGTTCTACCAAAAAAGGGGAAAGTACACAATGCTTTTGAATGGTTCTGATATCGCTATTTTCTTGCGGAAAGGAAACGAAACAGCCGAACTTCGCCCTGTAGCACAAGGAAGAGAACTAGCCCCTGAAGGCGTTGCAATGTCATATATTTTTCCAATACCCGAGAATCTTGTGGGTTGTGACATCTTCGAAATAAAAAGAAGCGAATATAGACTTCTGTTCCAATGTGATTTTTGACCCAAGCAAAACGGCCCACGGAAAACCGAGGGCCGTTTTGCTTATCTATTTTAATAACTTTTAACTCAATTATCGCTCGCCGTTACATCGCCCTCTGCTTCCAGGGCCAAAGTGCTTCCACTGCCCAGCGCTTTAGGTTCTTCATTTGAATAGGCTATGATAAGCCCGTCCTTGGTTTCATTGAGCGTCGCCATCAATGCCGCGCCTTCTGGCGGGTTTTCACCTAAGATGAACTCCGCAAGCGGATCTTCTACAAATTTCTGAATAGCGCGGTGGAGCGGACGAGCGCCGAACTGTGGGTCGTAGCCTTTTTCCGCCACAAATTCCTTGCCCTCTTCGCTGAGCGCGAGGGTGAATTTCATGTTGTTCAGTCGCAGCGTCAGACTGGCAAGCGCGTTGTCAATGATCTTGAAAATCTCTGGCTTGCCGAGTGAATTGAACACCATTACATCGTCAATCCGGTTGAGGAATTCTGGCGAGAACGTCTTTTTCAGTGCGTTCTGAATCACCACTTTAGCATTGTCCTCCGCAGCATCTTGGCGAGCCTGGGTGGCAAAGCCAACGCCTTGACCAAAGTCTTTGAGTTGGCGCACCCCAATGTTGGAAGTCATAATAATGATCGTGTTCTTGAAATCTACCCTGCGGCCCATACCGTCGGTCAGTTGGCCGTCGTCGAGCACTTGAAGCAGGATGTTGAACACGTCTGGGTGGGCTTTTTCGATCTCGTCGAGCAGTATCACAGAGTAGGGCTTGCGCCGCACTTTCTCCGTCAATTGTCCGCCTTCTTCGTAGCCAACGTAGCCTGGAGGCGCGCCGATAAGGCGGCTCACCGAGAACTTCTCCATATATTCGCTCATGTCAATCCGCAACAGATTGTCTTCAGAATCAAAGAGATAGCGCGAAAGGGCACGAGCGAGTTCGGTTTTACCAACTCCCGTTGGGCCTAAGAAGATGAAGGAGCCAATAGGTTTCTTCGGGTCTTTCAAGCCCACGCGGTTGCGTTGAATCGCCTTGGATATTTTGAGGACGCTCTCGTCCTGCCCGATTACCATTTTGCGAAGGTCGTCGGCCATTAGCACCAGTTTTTTGCTCTCGCTTTGGCCCACTTTCCGCACGGGAATGCCGGTCATCATGGCTACGATTTCAGCGATTTCCTCCTCGCCGACGGGATACCGCGCCACCTTGCTTTCTTCATCCCACTGCGATTTCGCAAAATCCAGTTGGCGCACCTGCCGGCTTTCCAGGTCGCGGAGATTGGCCGCATCCTCGTAGTTCTGGTTTTTCACCGCGTAGTTTTTGCGCTCGCGTATGGCCTCGATTTCTTTTTCCAACTCTTCAATGTGCTGGGGCACTACAATGTTTTTCAAATGGACGCGCGCACCGACCTCATCAAGCACGTCAATAGCCTTGTCGGGCAAAAAACGATCCGTGATATAGCGGTCGCTGAGCCGCACACAGGCCACAATGGCTGCATCGGTATAGTTGACATTGTGGAACTCCTCGTACTTTGATTGAATATTGCGAAGGATGTGAATGGTTTCTTCCTGTGTAGGCGGTTCCACCAGCACTTTTTGGAAGCGGCGGTCGAGCGCACCGTCTTTCTCGATGTACTGACGGTACTCATCGAGTGTGCTGGCGCCTATGCATTGGAGTTCGCCACGAGCGAGGGCAGGCTTAAAAATATTGGAAGCGTCGAGGCTGCCGGACGCACCGCCAGCACCGACCATGGTATGTATTTCGTCAATGAAAAGAATGACGTCACGGTTTTTCTCCAACTCCACCATGATGGCCTTGATCCGCTCTTCAAACTGTCCCCGATATTTGGTACCTGCCACCAAGGCAGCCAAGTCCAACATAACCAAGCGTTTGCCATGAAGCGTGCGGCTTACTTTTTTCTGCATGATGCGGAGGGCCAAGCCTTCCACAATGGCCGTTTTGCCCACACCCGGCTCACCGATGAGCACAGGGTTGTTCTTTTTGCGGCGGCTGAGGATTTGACTCACGCGCTCTATTTCGCGCTCCCGCCC
Source organism: Saprospiraceae bacterium (assembly GCA_031373015.1). GTDB lineage: Bacteria > Bacteroidota > Bacteroidia > Chitinophagales > Saprospiraceae > M3007. Next base: position 2,664 of record JANMME010000697.1, on the reverse strand, counting down.
GATGATGGGGTCGAGTTTGCCTTCTTCAGCGAGTTTGGTGAAATCACGGCCAAAATTGTCGAGCACGGGGGTGCGGCTTTTTTCCTGGCGTTTTTGGGAGGGCGACTGGTAGGTGCCGCGCTCTTCGTCAAAATCGCCTTCGGATTGGGCCGATATTTTGGGTTGTGCGAGGTCTTGCTCCGAGCGCACATACTCCAGTTCTTTTTTGAAAGAATCGTAGTCCACGTCGTATTCATTTAAAAGTTTGGTGCTGCCGATGTCTGCGTATTTCAGCATGGCGAGCATGAGGTGCTCGGGATGCACCTCTTCTGTTTTGGTCATTTTCGCCTCTACAAAAGTGGCTTTCAGAACGCGTTGGACTTGTGTGGTCATGGCGCACTCACCCACATAGAGGTTTTCAGCAGGTGGATAGTTGGAATAACGAGGGATGGAGCGCTCGACGCGTTTTTTGAGGTCGTTCACATCCACCAAAAGTGAATCGAGCACACGAACGGGCAAACTATCGCGCTCGGCGATGATGCCTAGGAGCAGGTGCTCAGTGCCAACATAATCGTGCCCCAGACGCCGAGCCTCTTGGCCGCTCTGGTTGATGATTTGCTTGACGACTGGGGAAAATTTATTGTTCATAGAATAATGTAGTCTAATTTACCCGCCTTAGTACCGCCTTCGGCGGCATAGAAAACGAGTCGCGTTTCCAATGATTGCTTGAAGCCCAGCTTTCGCCCGACAATTTTAGGCGATTTGTTGCATACATGGCACTCTTTTGTGCCGCACTTTAACATTTTTTTCTTCGCAGGGTTCAGTCCGTCCTTTTTGATCGTTAAAAACTGTTGAGCAAGGGACAAAAACCCCGCCGAAAGTTTTTGGGCTGACAAGCCGTCAGGCCCAAAACGCGCCCTGAAATTTTTATTGAAAAAAAACCTACAACCATTACATTTGCCTTTCAAAGACCGTTTGAAAATGTTCTTTTCAACCACACAATTATTGACAATCAGCCGTCTATGAAATATCAGATTGATAAGCAGGAGCACTACGCGATACTTTCCCTCCACGAGGAGAACCTGAACTCAACCATTGCGCCACAACTTAAGAGCGATCTCATCCTACTTTCTCAAGAGGGGGTGCGCAATTTTATCCTCGATCTTTCCAATGTAAAATATGTGGACAGCAGCGGACTCTCCGCCATTCTGACAGGCCACCGCCTTTGGAAAGGCACCGGGACCTTCGTCCTCGCAGGCGAAATGAACCCGATGGTGACCAAACTCATCGAAATCTCCCGCCTCGAAACGATCCTTACCATTATCCCCACCATCAGCGAATCCGTTGATTTTGTGATGATGGAAGAACTGGAGCGGCAAATTGAGGGAGAATAAAAGTCTTTCAACATTCTTGCCAAACAAAAGCGTTCTGCCAGTGCCAACTGACAGAACGTTTTTGTTTGAAACTTTGGCTTTGCCCGGAACAATTTTTTGCCCCAGTCGTTTCATGCAAAACTAGTCGGTCAGCAATATCTTTGTCCCACCACTAAGTGGCGCGTCCGCCACATTCATGCGTTATTTGCCGGACGCCGCACTAGGAAGTCTGCTATTTTTTTACCAAACCTTTACCGAAATTATGAAACAGATTGCGTTTCGTTATGGCCTGTGGATGTTTTTCAGCCTCACTGGATTCTTCCTGCTCATGCACATCCTCCACTTGAGCGAGAATTTTTACCTGCGCCTGTTTAACGGTGTCATCCATTTAGGCTTGCTATGGATGGCCTTGCGCGCTTGGACGCGCGGACACCACGATGGAACTTCCGATACTGCCTCAGGGGTGGTGCTAGGGATGTTCACTTCTTTTATCGGGGTGGTCCCGTTCGCCTTTTTTATGGCAATATTCTTAAACTTCAATCCTGAGCTTCTAGCCAGTATTCAGCGTCAAACCCCTCTGGGGCCGTACCTCAATCCCATTACCTCCTGCTTTTTTATCGTAGTGGAGGCGATTGTTATGAGCCTTATCGGCTCCTACATTATGGTACGAGTTATGGATGCCATGCGAGAGCGTGTTTGACCAAAAATAAGCCGACAAATACACTTCACACTAATTATGAAACCCAATCGCCCGTTCGCCATTGCAGCTGTTATAATTTTCAGCCTATTAATGTTACTGTATGTGCGGGAGTTTTCGGTGTTTTCCAACACGCTGGAAGTGAAGCGCTTGGCGCTTATGTCCATGCTCGTGGGCGCTGTTATAGCAGCTGGCGCGATTTGGTTTTGGCGAGAACGTTTCATGCCTTGGCAGGAGCAGATGCCAAGCGTAGTATTTATCTTGATTTTCAGCATGGTATTCGCGCCGCTGTTTGGGAGCTTGCTCAACCGCGGACTGGGAAGAGATGCGACACAATCCTTTGAATTCGTATCTGAAACAGCCTATTTTGCCACTGGTTATGGCGTTTTGCAAGGGGAAAAATTGAAGCCGACGGGCTGGAAACTTGTATTGCGCGAAGCTGGGCAAGAATGGCACCTGAAGAATAAAAGCCAAGCCTATTATCCGCTCACCAAGCCTGGAGAAGAGGTCCTGTTGCCCGTGCGACGGGGGATTTTTGGGGTAAGGGTGGTGGAGTTGAAGTAAATTGCAACTGGTTAGGATGGGCCACGGATGACACGGATTAGACACGGATTT
>JANMME010000673.1:0-4019 GCA_031373015.1 Saprospiraceae bacterium | reverse complement strand
ATTGTGAGATTGAGATTTCGCGTCTGTTATTCTTGATAGCGCCTGCCGAATAGAATTAGAAAATATTTCTCTAGGTTCATCGGTCAAAAGTTTTGCCTCTTCTAGAGGCCGCCCCTGCTCTTTAAAAGCCTTTAAGGCACGAGGTATGCTAACTACAGCATTCAAGGTTTTGAGGTTGCGCGATTCGCCAAGCCTTGTCCGACCTTCTGTCTCCTTGTAAATCCACTCAGTCAAGTCTTTGAGGTGAGCAAAGTTGATTCCTAGATTTTCTTCCTCGTCTGTCTCATCTTCGGAACCAGTTACGTAATTATTGATGTTACTGTAAGAAAGCGCAGTAGTTAGCAGTGAAAACTGGAAATTCTCTTCATCCAGATTGGGTATGTTGAAAAAGTTATTTTCTTCAATCTTTTGGTATAGCCGATACCCAGACAGCAACTTGTTAACATAATCGGCTCTACTACCGATTATTTTGGCCAATTGCTTGGTCATTGAAGCATAGTCCAACTCAGAATATTCATCTTGCAATTGAGATAAATATCTTGCCTTAGCAAGTGAATCCCATTCATCTACGCCGGTTATGTGACGATAGCCCAGATAGAGCAATACTTCCTGTCGAGACGAATAAATAATAACCGGAACCGTCTCAGGTCTGTGAGTTGCCTGTTCGACGATTTGCTTGACGGTTTCTTTTTTGGTCTTGGCCGGAGCCAGTTCGGGGTCACGCAACAATTTTAGTGCTGCCAGTCGGCGATTGCCTTCCAAAACTTCGTATTTGCCGGGTTGATTGCTGGCTGGGGTCACCAGCATAGGCTCACCTGGGAAATACCCTTGTGTTGCGATAGATAAGAGAATATCTACAAGATTCCCTTTGTCAAACATGTACCGAAACACTTCTTCATCTGTCGATCCGGCCCTTACTGAAGGTAGGCGGGGATTATGCGGGTCGAAGAGGAGGTCTTCTACCGGAATAAACTTAATTTCTTTTTCTGATTCGTTACCCACAATTTGAATAGTTGGTTGAAGTAGAGGGCCAAAAGTACACTTTTTGTCACGTTTGTAATCGAATCACGGCTCAAACACTCAATCGATAAGTTTATCCTCCATTCATAGAGTCATTCCCCAGCCATCAACGCGCTGTCCACAAAGACCGCCAACATCTGGGCCAAATGAAAAACATCACGGTGGCCGTAGACAAAATGGAGTTTGCTCAGGTGCAAAATATTACCATCTATAGGCGAGAAATCCCCATGGACGCTACTTTCAAAGACAAATTGAATTGGCTATTTCTAGTGGCGGGTAGTTTGGTGCATAGCGTCTGAGTTGCCTACCTTTGCGGCAAATTTTCGCTCCATCATCATGCTCAACAAACGCATCCGCAAAGTCGCTGTGCTCGGCTCGGGCCTCATGGGCACCGGCATCGCCGCCCATCTCGCAGGCTGTGGCCTCGAAGTGCTTTTACTCGATCTCGCCTCCACCCCTTCAGGGGGGGCAGGGGGGGCTAATAAGATAGCCGCTGATTCTCTGGCCAATGCCTTGAAAGCCAAGCCCGCACCCTTCTACGATAACAAATTTGCCAGCCGAATCAAAGTCGGCAATTTTGACGACGATTTCCCGAAAATCAAAGATTACGACTGGATCATTGAAGTTGTGGTGGAGCGTTTGGACATCAAAAAACAGATTTACGATAAGGTAGAGCAGTTCCGCTCAAAGGGTTCGCTGGTCACCTCCAACACATCGGGCATTCCCATTCATCTAATGGCGGAAGGGCGCAGCGAAGATTTCAAGGCAAATTTTTGTGGCACGCACTTTTTCAACCCGGTGCGCTACATGCGCCTGTTCGAGGTCATCCCAACTGCCGACACAAACCCCGAGGTGACGGAGTTTTTCATGGAGTACGGCGACGTGCATTTGGGGAAACAAACCGTGCTCTGCAAAGACACCCCGGCATTTATCGCCAACCGCGTAGGTGTATATGCGATGGCCAAAATCTTCCAACTCACCCACGAACTCGGCCTCGGCATTGACACGGCCGATGCGCTTACCGGCCCTGCCATCGGTCGCCCGAAAACAGGCACTTTCCGTTTGGCCGATTTAGTGGGCATGGATACCGCCGTTCATGTCATCAACGGGATGAAACAAAATTGTCCCGATGACGAGCAGATTTCCAAAATGGAGGTACCGAAGTTTCTGAATTTCCTGGTGGAGAACAAGTTTTTCGGGAACAAATCCGGCCAAGGTTTTTACAAAAAAACGGCTGAAAAAGACGCAAAAGGCCGTCCCGTAGTCTTGGCGTTGAACCTCGACACCCTGGAATACGCCGTTTCTCAAAAAGAAAAACTGGCCATCCTTGACACACTGAAGCAGATCGAGGAATTGCCGCGCAAAATGAAAGCGATCTTCAAAGGCACGGATAAAGGCGCGGAGATGCTGCAAAAGTCGTTCCTGGGACTATTCGCTTATGTTTCCAACCGCGTCCCTGAAATTTCTGACACTGCCTACGCCATTGACGACGCACTCCGCGCGGGTTTTGCCTGGGAAGTCGGACCGTTCCAATATTGGGATATGGCGGGGGTGGCTGAATGCGTGGAACTCGCCGAGAAACAAGGCGAGAAAATCGGCGGCTGGGTGAAGGAAATGCTGGCGGCTGGCAACACCTCGTTCTACAAAACCGAGGCTAGCAAACGCTTGTGCTACAACCCATTGTCCAAAAAATACGAGGAATTGCCCGGCGGCGAATCTTTCATCATTCTGGATGCTTACCGCTCCAATAAACCAGTGTACACCAACTCCGAATGTACCCTGCACGACATTGGCGACGGCGTGCTCTGCCTAGAATTCCATTCCAAAATGAACACCATTGGCGAGGGCATCCTGCGCGGCATCAACGACTCTATTCAGATCGCTGAAGAGCAAGGTTGGAAAGGAATCGTGATTGGCAATAACGCCCAGCAGTTTACCGTCGGCGCCAACCTGATGATGGTGGCCATGATGGCCTACGAGCAAAACTGGGACGAACTGAACATGGCGACCAATGTGTTCCAGCAAACTTCGATGCGGATCCGGTACTCGTCCATTCCGGTGGTGATTGCCACGCAGGGTTATGTTTTTGGCGGCGGTTGCGAGTTTTCGATGCACGCAGATTCCGTAGTAGCAGCGGCTGAAAGTTATATCGGCTTGGTGGAAGTCGGGGTGGGCATTATACCGGGCGGGGGCGGCACGAAGGAGTTTGCGCTGCGGCTCTCGGATGAAATTTCCAAAGAAGGCGATGTGCAGATCCCGCGATTGATCGACCGGTTCAAGACCATCGCTACGGCGCAGGTGGCGACTTCGGCTTATGAGGCCTTCAACTATGGCTACTTGTTGCCCCAAAAAGATTCCGTAGTACACAACGCAGCCCGAAACATCAGCGAGGCCAAAAAGAAGGTGCTGGAACTCGCCGATGATTATGTAATGCCGATTCAGCGCAAGGACATTACTGTTTTGGGGCGCACAGGATTGGGGGCGTTGTACGTTGCCGCCCACTCGCTCAAGCTCGGCAACTACGCCTCCGAGCACGACATCCTTATTGCCAAAAAAGTGGCCTGGGTGCTTTGTGGGGGCGATTTGACGAGTTCCCAGCAGGTGAGCGAGCAGTATTTGCTGGACATTGAGCGCGAGGCGTTTTTGAGCCTTTGCGGGGAGCAGAAGACGCTGGAGCGGATACAATATATGTTGGAGAATGGGAAGCCGTTGAGGAATTGAAATGATTATCTTTGAACCCAGTACCGAAACAATTTTGTCATGGGAAACCTAAGCGAAAAGATAGCCCGCTATCGCAGCATACTCCGCGAAATCTTGCAGCAACACGCCAACGATTACGGCCCCGGCGAAGAAGCGGAGGACAAAATCATCGTGGACACAGAGCACAACTATTTCCAGTTGGCCCGCATCGGCTGGTACAAGGGGAGGCGTTTGGAGTCCATCATCCTCCATTTCGACATCAAGCCCGATGGAAAAATCTGGCTACAGACCAACTGGAC
>JANMME010000655.1:0-8587 GCA_031373015.1 Saprospiraceae bacterium | reverse complement strand
CCCTACTTTTTTCAAAACTTCCGGCGCTGAAACCCATACGGAGTATGGCAGTGCGCTCACGCGCAGCAGCGATGGCAACCTGTACCTCGCAGGCCGCAACTCGGGCAATACTTTTATTCAAAAAACGAGCTTGGCGGGCGAGGTGATTTGGATGCGCGAGTTCCGGATCAGCCCCTTTGAGCCCATCACGCCCATCCAGATCATTGAAGACTCGGAAGGGATGATCGTTGGCTGTGGCACCCAAACCCAGTTTGCAGGGGCTACCCGGGGTTTTGTTTTCCGTTACGACCCCGTGGCAAATATGTTCATTTGGGCACACCCGATCTCTAGCAGCAATCCGATGGCCGCTGGCATATTGGAGAAAACGCCTGGTGGGAGTTTTGTTTATTACCAAAACCAAGTTTTATCAGACGGGGAAACAGACATTGAAATCCTTGATTTGGAAAGGGCAACCGGGAATATTATCCCGGCTTTCGCCAGCCGTTACGAGCACATCTCCTACGACCTGCTGGCAAAAATGGTGACGGTGAACGGATCGCTGTACGGCCTCGGCTCGGTAGAAGGGCGCGATAGTTTCGACAACCCTGCGAGGCGGTTGATGCTGGCGCGTTTTGACCCGGTGAACGGGATGCCCCTTTGGGCGCAATTGAGCCATGACGACACGACTGCACAGACCGATTTCCTTGCCCGCGACCTCCTCGCAGACGGTGATACACTGCTGGCTGCATACGTCGTAGATGAAGACATTAACGACGATCCCAACAACACTGAACCAAACGTGATTCACCTGCAAAAAACTGACTTGGACGGCAATATCCTCTGGGTAAAAAGATATGATTTAAGCACTTCTATCCTGAGGGTAATTTCAGTATCTGATGGGTACATTTTATCCGGCCAAAGGCTTAACAACAGCAAATACTTTGTCTTTAAGGTAAACAAAAACGGGGATTTTGTCTGGGGCAAAAACCTTTCTTATGGCCCAAACTCATCTCCTAACACTATTTCATTGGGCCCTGACCAATCCGTGGCCGTGGCTGACTCCTTGTATTTTACAGGGCTTGCTACCACCGGCTTCGGAGATGTTCTTTTATGGAAAATACTTGCGGATGGCAGCATGGCCGACTCTTGCGGATATGTCGAAAACATGGTGCTCCAAGTGACTGCCATTCAAAACCCCGTGAAGACACCGATCAACCTACAGCAACTGCTCACCACAGCCGTTACCTCGAACTCAAATGTGCCTTGGACGACCAACACGCTGGAAGAGCACTTGGTTTGCCCGGATTGTAGTGTGCCCAATCCTTGCCCGGAGGGGAATGACTTTGTAGTTGATATTAATAGCATTGCCTGTTCAGGAGGCCTTGTGAACATGAGTTTCAGCATTTGTGAGTTGGCCGGAGGAGCGCTTCCCGATTTGAGCATCGCTTTTTACAATGCGAACCCTTACACACAATTTGCCGACAAACTGGGCAATTACAATTTCGTTCCCTCCAGTCAAGACAGTTGTGCCACGGTACAGTTGACAGATCTGCAGAGCCATTTTGGCCCGGATGCGGTACAAAATGGCGCTCATATTTATGCTGTAGTGAATGATTTTGGCAATACACAAACGCCTTTCTTGTCCGGCGATTTTCCCCTTTCCGACATAGAAGAATGCAATTATTTCAATAATTTGGACAGTATTACCGTCCAATTGCCCGTGTCCCCAACGCTCAATTTGGGCGCCGACCAAAGCATTTGCTCCAACGAAACGGCTACGCTTAATGCCGGCCCGGGATTTTTCAAATACCAGTGGTCAAATGGCGCCACCACAACATCCACCACCGTTTCTTTTGCTGGGCAATATCGCCTGACCGTAACAGACGCTTGTGGTTTCCGGCAATTTGACACCGTCAACGTTGCTGTGAAGCAGATACCCCTGGTGCTAGAAAACGGCGAATTCTGCCCCGGGAAATCGGTCGCTGTACACGGGTTTACTTTTAATCAAGCGGGCACTTTCCAAGAAGTCATCCCCGGTTTGAACGGCGATTGTGATACTTCCGCCACTTTTACGATCAGCCAATTACCATACGAGGAGCGCATCGAAGTGATCCATTTCTGCCCTTTCGAGACCGTCACTATTAATGGCATTGTATATGAAGATTCTGGGCTGGTGCGCGACACCGTGCCATCTGCCACGACTTGCGACACCATTGTCTTTTATTTTCTGGACCAACTCCCTTTGCCTTTCCGCACCTTACATTTTGATATCTGTCCTGGCGATTCTGTAATGTTCAATGGACATGTGTACACAGATACGCTTTCCTTTACAGATACGCTCTACAGCACAGGGGTAGGATGTGATACAATAGTGTATGGTTCAATTGGATTTTTGCAGCATGTAGCGTTAAGTCAAACTATCCAATTCTGCCCTGGCAGCTCGGTAGAGATTGGCGGGCAAACTTATACCCAGCCGGGAGTAGTCACCACTACCCTACCCTCTACCACCGGCGGATGCGACACGCTGGCGACCTATACTCTGGAGCACCTGCCTGTGCCCACACGCGCAGAAACCGTGGCGTTCTGTCCGGGCACCTCCGTGGACATAGGTGGGCAATCTTACACGCAGCCCGGAACGGTGATACAGACCATTCCCGGCGCGGCAGGTGGTTGTGATACCATTGTTACCTTTACGCTGCAATTTGGGCCACTACCCATGCGGGCTGAAACCTTGGAATTTTGTAAAGGAGAAAGCATAGTCCTTGGCGGACAGACCTACACGCAACCGACCACTGTCACGCTAACGGCCTCAGGTACAGGTAACAACTGCGACACATTGGTGACCTACACCCTGCAATTCTTCACGCCTCCGCCGTCTGCTATGATCTTGGTTTGCCCAAGTACGGTGAATGTCGCCACCACGCCCGGCACTGGGCCTATTCCCGTGAGTTACAACGCCCCCGTAGTTACCAGCAATTGTGTGTGCCCCGGAAATGCACTGAATTTGACCAGCGGCCCTGCTTCGGGTGGCCTTTTTTCGGTAGGCAATACGCAGGTATGCTACAGCGCCAAAGACAGTTGCGGTTCGGTGGCCAATTGCTGCTTCATTGTGACGGTGCGTGAAGAATTGCCTTGCGATACGAAGACAAACGGTTGTATTAAATATGAGCTGCTCAGCATCACAGCCAATGCGCAAAAAGAACGCACTTACAACATCCGCGTGACAAACAACTGCGCCAACAAGTTGATTTACACCGCTATTCAACTGCCAGATGGTTTTACCGCCGTCAGTCCGGCCAACAACTCGACCTACACTTCGCCAGAAGGTCGCGCTTACACCGTGCGCAATCCGAACTATTCGCCGTTCTATTCCATACGCTTCAAATCCACGACCGACAGTATTGCCAATGGGCAATCGGATGTGTTCAGCTACACCCTGCCCGCGCAGGCGAACCCGACGTTCATCAACATTACTTCCCGCTTGGTGACGCAGAATTTCTATGCGGCACACCTCAATACGTTCAATTGCCCGATTGGGACAACACCCAGCAGCAATCGGAGCGAAGATTTGACAACTTTTAAAAAGTTGTCAAATCTGGGCATGGCCGACGGTATCCTGCTCTACCCCAACCCGACCAACGGCGAGCTTTTTGCCGACTTGTCGCGCTGGCAGGGCGAAGATCTGAATATCCAAATTCTGGACAGCCGGGGAATGCGGGCTCAGTCGTTCTCTATAAATGCCGAGAGCGAGGCTCAGTCCATTCCTTTGGCGAACCATCTGCCTTCGGGGCTGTATTTCCTTGAAATAGCGACGGAGAATGGGGAAAGGGAAGTGGGGAGATTTGTGTTGGAGCGGTAAGCATACCTTACCGCCTTTCGAAGTCATTTTTTTGATTGATGAGTGACGATTACATGATTGATGATGTCATGCCATCACTTAGTAAAACCCGCCCTACGATAAAAAGCCGTAGGGTGGGTTTTTTTATGTAAAATGCATTCCGTTTGCCCGATAAAACCAGGAAGAGGCGAATTCACTGAAGGCTGTAATATACTATCTGGCTTCTTTGGAGTTTTGGGCTTTTTTACTTTTATTGCTTATTAAATTGCTATGATCGTCAATGCTTTCAAAAAATAATCCTAACTTTGGGTAATACCATCTTATCCAAGCACCTTCAGTATCCAACCAAATGAACAACGAGTCCCTGCTCGAATTTGTATTACGTTTTCGAGATGCCTCTACCAATCGGCAAGAGAAGTATGTATTAGGGGAAGTATTCGATAAAGAAAATGCTACGGTGTACGCTTTGACAGGTGTAGAAGTCATTGGGTTTCGCAGAATCGCAGACAATTTTGGCGTACGTCACGCTTTTAAAAAACACGGCAGCCCAGCCATAGAAGAACCCCGAGGCCAAGTAGCAATCTTGCCAGAAGATTTTGAGCATATCTATTCGATAGTCGTTGCGGCTGAAAAAATGGTGGTAGAACTTGGTAAGAAGGGTTTGTTTATAATCCGGTACGAGAAAACAATTGAAAACTTTTTACTCATTTATGCAGAAGAAATACGTGTTCGACAACGCGAATTGGCCTTTCAAACCCTCTACAAAAGAAAAATCCGCAAGCCTTGACGACCCACGGATTTGAATATTACATAGTGCCACGTGCTATTTTTCTGGTTGGGCAGAACTGCGCCGCGCATACGTCCAAAACGCCCTATCCTATATTCAATACAAAGATAAGGATAATTCCATTAAAACTGTAGCTTTTATAAGCATATTTTTAATGAATGATATGTGTAAAAAAAGAAAAACAAAATCCTCTCTTCATCTACGTCTGACTCACACCTGCATCACCCCCACATTGAACTTCTCCACCGGAGCATTGTTCGCCGCTTCGATGCCCATGCTGATCCATTGCCGCGTGTCGCGTGGGTCAATGATGGCATCCACCCAAAGGCGGGCAGCAGCGTAATAAGCCGTGGTTTGGGCGAGATAACTGGCTTTCGTTTTTTCTAAAAGCTCCTTTTCCGCCACTGGGTCAGGGGCATGGCCTTTGGCTTTCAAAGATTGTACTTGTATCTGTGTCAGCACTTTAGCGGCCTGTTCGCCGCCCATCACGGCGATTTTTGCCGTAGGCCAAGCAACGATGAGGCGTGGATCGTAGGCCTTGCCACACATTGCGTAGTTGCCCGCACCGTAAGAGTTTCCAATGACAATGGTGAATTTCGGCACGGTTGAATTGGCCACCGCATTCACCATTTTCGCGCCGTCTTTGATGATACCACCATGCTCGGAGCGGGTGCCGACCATAAAGCCCGTCACGTCGTGCAGAAAAACCAGTGGGATTTTTTTCTGGTTGCAATTCATAATAAACCGCGTGGCCTTGTCCGCCGAATCGGAATAAATGACCCCACCAATCTGTATCTCCCCCTTGGCGTTTTTTACCACTTGTCGGTTGTTCACCACTATGCCCACTGCCCAGCCATCTATTCGAGCGTAGGCTGTGATGATGGTCTGCCCATAGTGTTCTTTATATTGGGTGAGTTTGCCTTCGTCCACGATGCGGCGCAGCAATTCAACCGTGTTGTAAGGTTTTGCGCCATTTTCGGGATAAATTTCAAAAACATCCTCGGGTTTGCCTTCTGCGGGCTTGGTTTCGCCCCGGTCAAAACCTGCGTTTTCAAACCTGCCGAACTTGTCCACCAAATCCTTGATCGTGTCCAGGCAAGTTTGGTCGTCAGGCATCTTGTAGTCCGTCACACCGCTGATTTCTGAATGCGTGGATGCACCGCCAAGCACCTCCTGATCGGCATCTTCACCAATGGCCGCCTTCACGAGATATGGGCCGGCCAGAAAAACCGAGCCCGTTCTTTCCACGATCAAAGCCTCGTCCGACATGATGGGCAAATACGCGCCGCCTGCCACGCAAGCGCCCATGATCGCCGCAATTTGCGGAATGCCTGCCGAGGAAAGCTGTGCATTGTTGCGGAAAATCCGCCCAAAATGTTCTTTATCCGGGAAAATCTCGTCCTGCAAGGGCAGATAAACCCCCGCCGAATCTACCAGGTAAATGATGGGAAGGCGGTTTTCCATCGCGATTTCTTGCGCGCGCAGGTTCTTTTTTCCCGTGATGGGAAACCAAGCCCCCGCCTTCACAGTAGCGTCGTTGGCGACCACGATGCATTGCCGCCCGCGCACATAACCGATCACCACCACCACCCCGCCAGCTGGGCATCCGCCGTGTTCGGCATACATTTCATGGCCTGCAAAGGCACCTATTTCGAGGCGGGGCTTACCTGCATCCAAAAGGTAATCTATGCGTTCTCGGGCGGTCATTTTGCCTTCGCCGTGCAGTTTTTCGATGCGCTTCACGCCGCCGCCTTCGTAGACTTTTTCAAGGTGGCGGTTGAGGTTTGAGACAGCAAGTTTGAGCGCGTCGGCATTTTTCGCCGGTTCTAGTTCAGTAGTGGTGGTGGACATTCGTCTGGAATATTTGAGCGGCTAATGTACGGCGAATCGTACTTTCCCTAGAAGTGACACTTTTTTAAAAAAGTGTCACTTCTATCCAGCAAGCGACCAATCAATCGGCGGCTTCCCTTGTTTTTCTAAAATTTCATTGGTACGTGCAAAATGGCCGCAACTCTGAAAAGCATCACCTGCGAGCGGGGAAGGGTGCGCTGATTCAAGGACATAGTGCTTCGTACCATCAATAAGCGCCTTTTTAGTGCGGGCAAAATTGCCCCATAACAAGAACACCACCCGTTCTTTTCGTTCAGAAACGCAGCGAATGACGGCATCGGTAAAAGTCTGCCAGCCTATTTTTTGATGGCTTGCCGGTTTGCGGGCCTCGACTGTGAGCATGGCGTTGAGCAGCAGCACCCCCTGTTCGGCCCAATGTGTAAGATCGCCATGCGTAGGCGGCGCAATGCCGAGGCTGTTCTTTATTTCTTTGTAAATATTGGCCAGTGAAGGCGGGATTTTCACGCCGCGCGGGACAGAAAAACAAAGCCCCATGGCTTCCCCCGGGTTGTGGTAAGGGTCTTGGCCGAGGATAACCACTTTGGCCGCTTCAAAGGGTGTTTTGTTGAATGCGTTGAAAATCAAGGGCCTAGGCGGGTAAATCGTTTTCCCGGCCTGTTTTTCAGCTTGGAGGAATGCTTTGATCTCGGCGAAATAAGGCTTTTGGAATTCCTCGGCCAAGGCTTGTTTCCAGCCTTCTTCTATCTGGACATTTGTAACAATGGGAGGCGTAGGTGTCATGCTGGCGAATTGTTTTGCGCGAAAGATAAAGCATAGAGCGGAAAACAATTCCGGCAGACAAACGGGCAATGGAACTTTTGGAGCGGCGATACAAGTTTGAGTTGCCGAAAGTTTTTACTTTTGCGCCGATTTAGGTCCCGTAGCACAATGGATAGTGCAACAGATTTCTAATCTGTAGGTTACAGGTTCGAGCCCTGTCGGGATCACCATGGTGAAACATAAAACAAGCCCCGGCTGAGGTACTTCCTTGCCGGGGCCGGGATTCCATACGACGGCGTTTTCCCCGGTCGGCGGGAGCGCCAACTCAAAAGCAGCCGTCACCGGGTCGAAGCGGAACAATCCATGTTTGGTGTTGAGGTAAAAAACACCTCCCGGCACTTCCGCTATTTGCGACACCTGGTCGGCTACGAAGGGGAAACCACTAGTTGAGGGGCGAAAAACCTTCTTACTCTGCCGTAACATACGCCTCCATCGGCGGACAAGTACACACCAAATTCCGGTCTCCAAAGGCTTGGTCAATCCTTCCCACCGTTGGCCAGAATTTGAATCCATGGCGGAGGTAGGGGAGCGGGTACGCCGCTTTTTGCCGTGAATACAGGTGTTTCCACTCGTCTCCAGTGACCTCCTCGCAAGTGTGCGGCGCATTGTGCAGCGGGTTGTCGTCGTGGTCGTAATCGCCGCGAGCGATGGCGTCCAATTCTTCACGGATAGCCAGAAGTGCATCGCAAAAACGATCCAGTTCGGCCTTGCTTTCGCTCTCCGTGGGCTCGATCATGATCGTGCCAGCCACTGGGAACGACAGCGTGGGCGCGTGGAAACCATAGTCCATCAAGCGTTTGGCAATGTCTTCTGCACCGGCGAGGGCTTTGAAAGGCCGCATATCCACGATCATTTCGTGGGCGCAACGACCGTTCTCTCCCGTGTAAAGGATTTCGTACGCACCTTGAAGTCGAGATTTGATATAATTCGCGTTGAGAATGGCGTATTTCGTGGCGTTGGTCACACCGTCTGGGCCCAGCATGCGGATGTAGGCATAAGAAATAAGCAGGATGCTCGCACTTCCCCAAGGAGCCGCAGAAATGGCCGTCGTGCCCTGAGCGCCCCCAATTTCAGCAAATACGTGTTTGGACAAATAAGGTGCAAGGCTGTCGTTGCAGCAAATCGGCCCCATGCCAGGGCCGCCCCCACCGTGCGGGATAGCAAAGGTTTTGTGCAAGTTCAAGTGACAAACGTCGGCACCGATCGCCGCAGGACTGGTCAGTCCAACTTGAGCGTTCATATTGGCGCCGTCCATATAGACCTTGCCGCCATATTGGTGGATCACTTCGCATACTTCGCGGATGCTCGTTTCA